>JAISOP010000050.1 GCA_031275525.1 Tannerella sp. | reverse complement strand
AATATGCTTCGCTTACGGGTCATTGCTATGAATCGACAATGGCATAAAGTGATTGAGATTCTCAAAAAGCCTCCTTGCAGGGCGGCTTAATGCATGGCGACAATTTGAAATGCACCCGAACTCAGGTTTGTATCCTTGAATCCTTGGATTTTTCATTACCTTTGCTTCCGGACAAATCATTTAATCCGTGTGTCCATGAGGATAAGCACATTAAAAACAATTGTATTCGACGCTAACATGGCCTTGGTGAAACAAGGGTTGGTTCTTTTTACGTGGGGAAACGTAAGCGGCATTGACCGCGAAAGCGGGCTGGTGGCGATTAAGCCTTCGGGAGTGCCCTACGAGAGCTTGAGGGCGGACGACATCGTGGTGGTCGGACTGGACGGGACACCGGTCGACAGCCGACTGAAACCTTCGTCCGACACGCCTACGCATCTGGAAATTTACAGGGCGTTTCCGGAGACGGGCGGCGTCGTGCATACCCATTCCACCTATGCAACGGCGTGGGCGCAGGCCGGGTGCGACCTTCCGAACATCGGAACAACCCATGCCGACTATTTCGCCGGCAACATCCCCTGCACGCGCGACATGACCGAAGCCGAAGTGAACGGCGACTACGAACAGGCCACCGGCGCCGTCATTGTCGAACGCTTCCGCCTCGACCGCCTCAACCCGGTGCATACGCCCGGTGTGCTGGTCAGGAACCACGGCCCCTTTGCCTGGGGAAAAAGTCCCGGCGAAGCCGTACACCATGCCGCGGTCATGGAACAGGTTGCCCACATGGCCTGTATCGCCCGCAGCCTCAACCCCTCGCTGACCATGAACGAACTGCTTGCCCAAAAGCATTTCCGCCGGAAACATGGCCCCGACGCCTATTACGGGCAATAATCAAGAATCATTCATCATTCCATAACTAATAATTAAGAACATGAACTTTAACGACATTGAAATCTGGTTTGTGACAGGTGCACAACTATTGTACGGCAGCGAGGCGCTAATCGCCATCGATGCCCATTCTTCGGAAATCGTCAAGGGCCTGAACGAATCGGGCCGCTTACCCTTGAAAATCGTTTACAAAGGCACGGTCAATTCCTCGGCGCAAGTCGCTGCGACCTTCGCCGAGGCCGGCAACCACCCGCGTTGCGCAGGTGTCATCACCTGGATGCATACCTTTTCGCCCGCCAAAATGTGGATCAAGGGGTTGCAGCATTACCGGAAGCCTTTGCTCCATTTGCACACGCAGTTTAACCGGGAAATCCCCTGGAGCGAAATAGACATGGATTATATGAACCTGAACCAGTCGGCACACGGCGACCGCGAATTTGGACACCTCGTAAGCCGGATGCGCAGGAACCGCAAGGTCGTGGTAGGCCACTGGACAGACGAAGGCCTGCGGGAACGGATAGCCGTCTGGATGCGCGTGGCCGCTGCCTGGGCCGACGCGCAAGACCTGCTGGTGGTCCGGTTCGGCGACAACATGAACAACGTGGCCGTGACCGACGGCGATAAACTGGAAGCGGAGATGCGGCTGGGCTATCATGTCGATTACTACGGCGTCGGCTGTCTGGTGGAATATCAGGAGAAAGTGACCGGCAGTGAAATCGACGCACTGGTAGCCGAATACGAGCAACTATACACCTTCGCCGATTCCTGCCGGCAAGGCGCCCGGGATTACGGACAGGTGCGCGAAGCCGCACGGGAGGAAATCGCCCTGCGCCGCTTCCTCAAGGACAAGGGCGCCAAGGCGTTTACCACCCACTTCGAGGCCCTTCACGGCCTGAACCAGTTGCCCGGACTGGCCTGCCAACGGCTGATGGCCGAGGGCTACGGCTTCGGCGCCGAGGGCGACTGGAAAACGGCGGCCCTGGTGCGCACGCTCTGGGTGATGGCGCAGGGACTGCCCGGCGGAACGTCCTTCATGGAAGATTACACCTATCATTTCAAGGGCAAACAGAGCGCCATCCTGCAGGCGCACATGCTGGAGGTATCGCCCGAAATCGCCGCGCAAAAGCCCCGGCTGGAAGTCCATCCGTTGGGGATTGGCGGCAAGGCCGACCCTGCACGCCTGGTTTTCACGGCGCATCCGGGAGCGGGAATCGCGGCAACGATTGTGGATATGGGTAACCGTTTCCGGATGATTGCCAACCGTGTGGAGGTCATCGAGCCGGAAGCCGCCCTGCCGAAGCTGCCCGTTGCCAGTGCGCTCTGGATTCCGCAGCCGGACCTCGAAACCGGCGCGGCGGCCTGGATCCTGGCCGGAGGTACACACCACACGGCCTTTACCTATGCCCTGAGCGGCGAATACCTGGAAGATTATGCCGAAATAGCCGGCATCGAACTGCTCACTATCGACCGGAATACAACGCTCGCCGGATTCAAGTTTGAACTGAAAGTAAACGAAGTATATTATCTGTTGAATAAATCATTACAGTAACATGGAGAAATATGTAATAGGCCTGGACTACGGCACGGATTCGTGCCGCGCGGTGATTGTCGATGCAGGCAACGGCGAAGAAATCGCCTCTTCGGTAGCCGCCTATCCGCGCTGGGCAGCCGGGAAGTATTGCGACCCCCAGGCCAACCGCTACCGTCAGCATCCGCTGGATTATGTGGAAACGCTGGAAACCTCCGTCCGCGAAGCCCTGGCGAAAGCTCCCCGGGGAACTGCCGCCAGGGTAGCCGGCCTCGCCTTCGACACAACCGGCAGCACACCCGCACTGACCGATGCGCAGGGTACGCCGCTGGCCCTGCTGCCCGAATTTGCCGACAACCCGAATGCCATGTTTATCCTCTGGAAAGACCATACCGCTGTGGCCGAAGCCGGCGAAATCAACGCGCTGGCCAAGCGCTGGGAGACGGACTACACCGCCTACGAAGGCGGTATCTATTCTTCCGAATGGGTATGGGCCAAGGCATTGCACGTCCTGCGCAGGGACGAAGCCGTCCGCAGGGCGGCCCGGGCCTGGGTGGAACACTGCGACTGGATGCCGGGGCTGCTTACGGGCAATACCCGCCCGGAGACGCTCCTGCGCAGCCGCTGCGCCGCCGGACACAAGGCCATGTGGCACGACTCCTGGCAGGGACTGCCCTCCGAGGCGTTCCTGACCGCGCTCGACCCCCTGCTGGCCGGATACCGGGCGCGCCTGTTCACCGACACCTGTCCGAGCGACACGCGTGCCGGGTACCTCACCCGGGAATGGGCGGACAGGCTGGGACTGAGTACCTCCGTAGCCGTCGGCGTCAGCGCGTTCGACTGCCACATGGGGGCGGTCGGCGCTCAAATTGCCCCGGGCGCCATCGTACGGGTCATCGGCACCTCCACGTGCGACGTCATGGTAGCGCCCCGCCACGAAATCGGCGACCGCCTGATTCCCGGCATCTGCGGACAGGTAGACGGCTCCGTCATCCCGGGAATGGTCGGGCTGGAAGCCGGCCAGTCGGCCTTCGGCGACGTGTATGCCTGGTTCAGGCGCGTGCTGGAATGGCCGGTAAGACAACTGCTCGGCCAGTCGAAACTCATCTCCGCAGACCTGGGGAATCAACTGACGGAAGAGGCGCTGGGCCGTATCTTCCCCGCCCTGAGCCAAGCCGCCGCCCAAATCCCGGCGAGCGAGAGCGCCCCGGTGGCCACCGACTGGATGAACGGGCGCCGCACGCCCGACGCCAATCAACGGCTCAAGGGGACGATTACCGGGCTGACGCTGGGCAGCACGGCGCCGGTGATCTTCCGGGCGCTGGTGGAGGCAACGGCCTTCGGCGCCAAAGCCATCCTCGACCGGTTCACCGCAAACGGCCTCCCCATCCACGAGGTCATCGGGATTGGCGGCATTTCGCTCAAATCGCCCTTTGTCATGCAAACCCAAGCCGACGTGCTGGGCAGGCCCATCAAGGTATCGAAAACCGAACAGGCCTGTGCCGTCGGCGCAGCCATGTTTGCCGCCGTAGTGGCCGGCATACATGCACGGGTGGAAGACGCACAGAAGGCCATGGGACAGGGGTTCGCCGCAATCTATCACCCCGATGCGTCGAATCAGGGAATATACGGGAAACGGTACGAAAAGTACAGGGAAACAGGACGTGCAAGCGAAAAATGGTTTGAACCATGAACACACCGGATTGGATGGTCATCGGCCTGTTTGCCGTCGTTTTAATAGGGATCGTCGTCTGGGTGTTCAGGCAGAAACAGACCAGTTCGGGCGATTATTTCCTGGCCGGACGCGATGCCACCTGGCTGGCTATCGGCGCCTCGCTCTTTGCCTCGAACATCGGTTCGGAACACCTGATCGGACTGGCCGGCGCGGGCGCATCCAGCGGCATGGCCATGGCCCACTGGGAAATCCAGGGGTGGATGATTCTCATCCTCGGATGGGTCTTTGTGCCTTTCTATTCGCGGAGCATGGTACTCACCATGCCCGAGTTCCTGGAACGCCGCTACAACCGGGCATCGCGTACCATCCTGTCAATGATTTCGCTGGTGAGCTATGTGCTGACCAAGGTGGCCGTCACGGTTTATGCCGGCGGACTGGTCTTCAAGGAAGTGTTCGGCATCGAATCGCTGTGGGGCATTGACTTTTTCTGGATAGCCGCCATCGGGTTAGTCGTGCTCACGGCGCTTTATACGGTGATTGGCGGCATGAAGTCCGTACTGTATACCTCCATCCTGCAAACGCCGATTCTCCTGCTGGGGTCGCTGATGATCCTCGTACTGGGTTTAAAAGCCGTGGGCGGATGGGAGCAAGTGCTGGCCGCCTGCAGGGCGACGCCCGTCAACGACTACGGCGACAGCATGATGAACCTGATACGCAGCAACCGCGACCCCCACTTCCCCTGGCTGGGCGTGCTGATTGGTTCCTCGGTCATTGGCTTCTGGTACTGGTGTACCGACCAGTACATCGTACAGCGGGTGCTCTCCGGCAAGAATGAGACCCAGGCGCGGCGCGGAGCCATCTTCGGCGCTTACCTGAAACTGACGCCCGTCTTCCTCTTCCTCATTCCGGGCATGATCGCCTTTGCGATGATGAAAAACGGCGTGTCGATCAACGGCGAAGTCTTCCGCATCTCCAGCGCCGATGCAGCCTTCCCCACACTGGTGGCCAAGCTGTTGCCCGCCGGCGTGAAGGGACTGGTGGTATGCGGGATATTAGCCGCGCTGATGAGTTCGCTGGCCTCGCTGTTCAATTCATCGTCCATGCTGTTCACCATCGACTTCTACAAACGCTTTAATCCGCAGGCCGGAGAAAGGCAACTGCTGAGCGTCGGACGGATTGCCACGGTGGTAGTCGTGGCGCTGGGCGTCCTCTGGATTCCGGTCATGAAGAACGTAGGCGCCGTGCTGTACAATTATTTGCAGGACGTACAGTCCGTCCTGGCGCCCGGCATCGCAGCCGCATTCCTGCTCGGAGTGGTCTGGAAGAAGGCCACGCCCAAGGGCGGAATGTGGGGACTGGTTGCGGGATTCATCATCGGGCTTGCCCGGCTGGGCGCAAAAGTCTATTACACCTCCGGAATCGAAGCGTCGGACAACTGGCTTAAATACCTCCTGTTCGACCTCAACTGGTTATTTTTCAGCGGCGGCATGTTGCTCTTCTGCATACTGGTCATCATCGGCGTCAGTTTCTTTACCCGGCCGGCGCCCGAAAGCCAACTGCAAGGACTGACTTTCCGTTCCACCACACCCGAACAAAAAGCAGCTTCCCGTGCCGGCTGGAACCGCTGGGACGTCATCCATACCTGTATCGTACTGGCCATTACCGTAGCATTCTATCTTTACTTCTGGTGAAAGGAGAATGGAGAACTAAGAATTAAGAATTGAGAATGGAGAATGGAGAATGAATAGGGTAACAAGCGTCGTAAACCGATACAACTCCCCCCCTCTCCCAGTGGAGAGGGGTCGGGGGAGAGGTTAGAACATACCCTATTCATTCTCCATTCTCCATTCTCCATTCTCCATTCTCCATTCTTTGTTACACAGGAGCGGGAGCGCATTCAAAGACCCGCCTGCCGTCCGCTCCGAACCAACCTTCACCTGTCTTTCACAACAAACAGAAGCCTGACGCGCAAGTTGCCCGCGCGTGCGGGATAGTTTAGCCCGCACGCGCGGGATGGCTTAGCCCGCATGTGCGGGGTAGCTTAGCCCGCACATGCGGGATCGTCCGGATCATGCGTGCGGGTAGGGTGATCCCGGGAGGCAAGTTTGATGGATTGTTTATTTCCGGGCAAAAAGAAACTCGGGACCCCGGGCTAAGCTATCCCGGGGTCCCGCTCTAAGCTATTGCGGGGTCCCGCTCCGGACTACCCTTGGTATTCAATGCGTTGTGACCTTTGTTGCCGGTGGTTATTCCCCTAATCAGGCCATACAGCCTGCCAAAAGTGACGTCCGGAACGGAAAACGGAGCATGGAGAATGAATGGGTGTTCCCTTGTGACGAAAGACGGCAGAGGGAGGCGCACAGTCCCGTTCATGCTCCATGCTCCATGCTCCATGCTCATGCGTTCGGAACTAATTGCGCAGGATTTGTTTTCCGAAGGGCGTCAGGGCCAGTCCGGCCATTTTGAAATGCTGTTTCCCGAAGGGAATACCGAGGAGGGTGATGCAGAGGAGGATTCCCAAGAACAGATGGGTCAGGCAGATCGGCAGTCCTCCCAGGAGGATCCACAGGATGTTCATGGCGATGGACAGGCAACCGGAACCGCTGCCGTTATCGACCACTCGGCTGCCGAAGGGCCATAAGGCCAGCATACCCAGTTTCAAGGCCTGGATGCCGAACGGGATGCCGACAAGGGTAATCATCAGGCACAGGCTGGAGACCAGGTATTCGAGGGCGATGAGGAATCCGCCGAAAAGAAGCCAAAGGATGTTTGCTAAAAGTTTCATGAGGTTTCATTGTGGGGAAGCGTCGCGTAGCCGTTGACTGCCGGCAGGTTCCCTGTGAATACGATTGTTCGCGCTGCGGCTTACTTGCTCTCTATTTTCACGACCGGGATGTCCAGCAGGAAGGCCACTTTTTCGAGTTTGCCGGCCACATGCCCCACGCCAATGGCGCAGTGATGGGAAGGCCCGGCCTTACTCCAGCGGTTCATGAACGTGCGCGCTCCGCAGGCAAAGCGATAGCGGCTGTTGGTATTCCCGATTTGCAGCACCGGCCCCGGCGCCGATTCGCCCTCGGCCACCAGCAGGAAAAGCCCGTCTTTCCCTTCGCAGACCGACAGCAGCGTCACCTCGCCGTGCCGCACGCTCATCTGGATGGAAAGCCCTTTGCCCGGTTTGCCGTGGTACATGGGCAGCGGCACCAGCTTGACGCCTCCCTCGGCGATGGCGAAATGTGCCGGGCCGTCGTGTCCCAGCATCACGACGTCGTCGTTGAAATCCATTGCATAAAACTCGGCAAACGAACCTCCGGCTCCCAGTAGCGACAGGATCTTCATCGCCTGTACATTCTTCACCTCACACTCCCCGGCCACCGGGATTTGATTCCCCGTCAGCAGCGTATTGCCCGCAATCAACGATGTGGCGAGGTCTTCATACTCGTTCCCCGCATAGCCCTCGTAATAGTAGGCCAGGGAACCCAGCCGGTGGGCCTCCGCTAACCGGTCCAGCGCCACCGACGTCCGCGCGGCGCGTTCCAGTTCGCAGTCCTCACAGGCCGGAACCACCTCGAAGCGCGTGCGGAATTCCTGTAGCTTGGCCGCCAGTTCGCCGCCGGTCACCGCATCGCGATACGCCTTCAGTTCGCACATTTCAAGCAACTCGATATGCGTGCCGAAAACGGCCGATTGCAGGGTCGTATCCGTATATACGTCCAGCATCCCGCAGTAGTAATGTCCCAAGAT
The DNA here is from genome assembly GCA_031275525.1 of Tannerella sp. Lineage (GTDB taxonomy): Bacteria > Bacteroidota > Bacteroidia > Bacteroidales > Tannerellaceae > Tannerella. The sequence continues at coordinate 6,781 of JAISOP010000050.1, read as the reverse complement.
ACCCAGCCGGTTGTTGCGCATGCCCCTGACCGCGCGGGCGGCATCCATCCACGCCGCAATCTCGTCCCAGGCACAGGTCTCTTGCAGGTATCCGGTTACGATGTCGTAACGTATCCCCGCGCGGTTGAACACGTTGGCAAACTCCGGCGCCGAACAGGCCTGACAGTGTGCCAGCCATTCGCCGGTCATCTTCCCTCGGTCGCCCAGGCCGTTGAGGTATTCATAGTCAATGGCCGCGACAGGCTGGAGGTTCAACAGGATCACGGGCGCCTTGACACGCTGCGCAAGCGGCAGTACCGTAGATGAGAGCGCATAGGTGGAGATAAAGAGAAACAGCAGTTCCACCTCTTCGCCGTTCAGTTGCGTAGCTGCGGCAAGGGCTTTCTCGGGCCGGTCGATCATACCGGCGTCCACCACGCGGGCGCCCAGCAACCCCAGGCGCTCGCCGATTTCCTTCCGGTAGCCCGTCAAACGCGGCAACAGTCCTTCAAACTGTCCCCAGTACGTGTCCAGCCCTACACCCGCAAGGCCGACTTTCAATTCACTTCTTCTTTCCATAGATGATTGTTTAACTTGTTTATATTCCTTGAGCCGTCGCAGCAAAGGTACGATTATTTGTCATCGTGCCCCTCTCCGGAGGCCGGCAGATCAGGGCCATGTACCACCATCCGTATTATTTTCCGTACTTTTGTTGCCTAAAAAAGACTCAAATGACAACTCATCTTCTAAAGAAACAACCCTATGGCCAAGGTAACTAAAGAAAGCGCATTACTTTATCACTCGGAAGGCAGGCCGGGCAAAATCGAAGTCATCCCCACCAAACCTCACAGCACACAGTCTGATTTATCGCTCGCCTACTCTCCCGGCGTGGCCGAGCCGTGCCTCGAGATCGAAAAGAACGCGGAAACCGCCTACGATTATACCGCCAAAGGCAATCTGGTGGCCGTGATATCCAACGGTACGGCGGTGCTGGGACTGGGCGATATCGGCGCACTGGCCGGCAAACCGGTGATGGAGGGCAAGGGATTGCTGTTTAAGGTCTTTGCGGGCATTGACGTGTTCGACATCGAAGTGAACGAAAAAGACCCGGAGAAGTTTGTCCAGGTCGTGAAAGCCATTGCCCCCACGTTTGGCGGTATCAACCTGGAAGACATCAAGGCGCCCGAGTGTTTCGAGATTGAGCGGCGGCTGCGGGAAGAGCTTGACATCCCCGTCATGCATGACGACCAGCACGGCACGGCGATTATTTCCGCCGCCGGACTGCTCAACGCTCTTGAGCTGACCGGCAAACGGATTGAAGACCTCCGGATTGTGGTCAACGGCGCCGGCGCGTCGGCCCTTGCCTGCACGCGGCAGTACATGGCGCTGGGTGCAAGACGCGAAAACATCGTGATATGCGACAGCAAGGGCGTTATCTCCGTCCGACGCACGGATTTGAACCGGGAGAAGCAAGGCTTTGCCACGGAGCGCGAGGTGAATACGCTGGCCGAAGCCATGGTCGGCGCCGACCTGTTCCTGGGCCTCTCGGTGGCTGACGTGCTGACGCCGGAGATGGTGCAAAGCATGAACGACCAACCGGTGGTCTTTGCGCTGGCCAATCCGAATCCCGAGATTTCGTATGAAAAGGCCAAGGCTTCGCGGCCGGACCTTATTTTTTCCACCGGACGTTCCGACTATCCGAACCAGATTAATAACGTACTGGGGTTTCCGTACATTTTCCGCGGAGCGCTGGACGTGCAGGCTACCACGATCAACGAGGAAATGAAACTGGCGGCGGTCAAGGCCATTGCTGCCCTGGCCAGGGAATCTGTGCCGGATGTAGTGAATGCGGCGTACGGATTGACGCAGTTGACCTACGGACGCGACTACCTGATCCCGAAACCGATGGATCCGAGGCTGTTGACCTGGGTTTCCATCTCGGTTGCCCGTGCGGCGATTGCATCGGGCGTCGCCCGCCGGACCATCACCGACTGGGAGGCCTATAAAAACCGCTTGCAGGACTTGATGGGCTACGATAACAAGTTCGTGCGCCGGTTTACCGAGATGGCCCGGCAAGACCCCAAACGGGTGGTATTTGCCGAAGGCAGTCACCCCAATATGCTGAAAGCCGCTGCCGCCGCCCGCGACGAAGGCATCTGCTTCCCGATCGTGCTGGGGAACGATGAACGCATCAAAAAACTGGCGGCCGAACTGCACATCGACCTGGAAGGGATTGAAATCGTGAACCTGAGACACGACAACGAGGCGAAACGCCGCAGGGAATATGCCAGCATCCTGGCGCGGAAAAGGGCGCGCGAGGGCGTTACCTTAGATGAAGCGATCGACAAAATGTTTGAGCGCAACTATTTCGGGATGATGATGGTCGAAACGGGCGATGCCGACGCCTTTATCACCGGCGTTTACACGAAATACTCCCATACGATTCGGGTGGCCAAGGAGGTGATCGGCATCCGGGAGGAATACAAAACGTTTGCCACCCTGCACATCCTGAGCGGTAAAAAAGGCCCCCTGTTCCTTGCCGACACGCTGATCAACCGCAGTCCGTCAACCAATATCCTGACCGATGTGGCTAAACTGACGTGCGAGGCCGTTCAGTTCTTTGCCCACGAGCCGGTCGTAGCGATGCTGTCATATTCCAATTTCGGGTCGGACACGGAAGGCAGTCCGGCACGGGTGCACGAAGCCGTCCGTACCCTGCAGGAGGCTTTCCCGGACCTGGCCATCGACGGCGAAATGCAGGTGAATTTCGCGCTGGACAGGAAACTGCGCGACGGCAAATATCCCTTCACCCGGCTCTCAGGCAAGGATGTCAACACGCTGGTATTCCCGAACCTGACCTCGGCCAACATCGCCCAGAAGATGTTGCAGGAGACGGGCAACGGCGAGATGATCGGCCCCATTCAGGTGGGGCTGAAAAAGCCCATCCACTTTACGGACATTGGAAGTTCGGTACGTGACATTGTCAATATCGCCACCGTAGCCGTGATCGACGCCATTGTACACAAGAAAAGAACGGCCATGTCCTCCATCCCTTATGCCGCCTCCGGGTGTGTAACGGGTGCAACGGGCGGGGCAACCCCAACGGCATAGAAAAACAAACAGCGAGTTGAAACACTTTTTGGGCACAAAGTATTGCACAATTGAAAAATTCCCTGTACTTTTGTCCCGCAGTTTAAAATGAGAAGTAAATATCTCTTCTTCCTTAGCTCAGTTGGTTAGAGCATCTGACTGTTAATCAGAGGGTCCTTGGTTCAAGTCCAAGAGGAAGAGCCGAAAAGAGTTGCACGGGAGTGTAACTCTTTTTTGTTTGCATACGAAAAAAGTTCTTATTTTTGTTGCGTAAATCTCATAATACAATTCGATAATGTTTGTTCAGCAATCCGACGAAAACAACACTGTTTTTGAAATGGCGACGACGTTTGTCAACGAGACCTCGGAGCATGTCTTCCTGACCGGCAAGGCGGGAACGGGCAAGACGACGTTTCTGCGATACATCCGCCGGCATACGCACAAGCTGGCGGTTGTTGCGGCGCCCACGGGGGTTGCGGCCGTCAACGCGGGCGGCGTTACGCTTCATTCACTCTTCCAGCTGCCTTTCGAGCCTTACGTGCCGGGCTTTTCGAACCAGAAAAACAAATTCCGCTTCAGTAAGGCGAAACTGGACATGCTGCGTCAGCTGGAACTGCTGATTATCGACGAGGTAAGTATGCTCCGCGCCGACACGCTCGACGCCATCGACCGGACGCTGCAACTCATCCGCCGCAACGCGCGACCCTTCGGCGGCCTGCAAATCCTGTATATCGGCGACATGTTTCAGTTGCCGCCGGTGGTGAAGGAAGAGGAATGGGCGCTGCTGAAACCGCATTACGAAAGCGCCTTTTTTTTCCATGCCCGGGCGGTGGGGCAGACGAAGCCGGTTTACCTGGAACTCAAGAAGGTGTACCGCCAGAAGGAACAGACGTTTGTGAATCTGCTGAACAGCGTGCGCAACAACTGCCTGTCGGCCGAAGACCTGCAAGTGCTGAACAGGCGTTTCCTGCCGAATTTCGTTCCTGCGCCCCAGGACAAGTATATCACGCTGACCACGCACAACTACAAGGCCGACCGGCTGAACCGCCTGGAACTGGACCGGATTGCCGGACAGGAATACGTGTTTGCGGGAAAGGTGGAAGGCGAGTTTCCCGACTATACCCTGCCGACCGACCTGCAACTGTGCCTGAAAGTCGGGGCGCAGGTCATGTTCCTCAAGAACGACCCGGAGGGACGCTATTACAACGGTAAGATTGCCACGGTGAGCCGTATTTCCGGCGAACAGATACAGGTTCGTATGCCCGAAAGCGAGGAGACCGTACAGGTGCCGCAGGAGACGTGGAAAAACATCCGCTACACGCTCGACAAGGAGAGCGGCGAGATGCGCGAGGAGGAGATCGGCGCCTACACGCAGTATCCGCTGCGGCTGGCCTGGGCGGTCACGATCCACAAGAGCCAGGGGCTGACGTTCGACCGGGCGATTATCGACCTCGGCGCCACCTTTGCCGCCGGACAGGCCTACGTGGCGCTGAGCCGCTGCACGTCGCTGGACGGCATCGTGCTGCGCACGCGCGTTTCGCCGGACTGCATCATGACCGACCCCTGCGCCGTTGATTTCAGCAAAACGGAAAAGTCGGAAACGGAGTTGCGGAATACCCTGGTCGATGGCCGGCGGAAGTTCTGGCAGGAACGGCTGCTGCTCTATTTCGACTGGAAGCCGATGTTTACCTTTTTGCGGGAATTTGACCGGCTGCTGGAGGACAAGACGTCGGAAGAGTTTGAACCGGCCAGGAGGCTGTACGAGCAATTCAAGCCGGCGGTATATGAGATGAACGGGGTGGCGGAGAAATTCCGCCGGCAGCTGCTGACCCTGACCGAGCAGGAGCAGTCAACGGGCAACCTCGACGCCCTGCGCGACCGGTGCCGGAAGGCCGTCTGCTATTTCCACGAACAGGTGGGAGACCGGATCCTGGCGCCGTTGCAGGATTTCATCACCCACGTCAAAATCCCCGCACAGGCAAAGACGTTTCGCCGGAGCGTCATCGACCTGGAAAGCGACGTGAAGCTGTTCCTGGACAACATGCGGCGGGTACGCTACAACAACGTCGCGCTGGCCGACGACCTGGAGGTGACGCTCCCCGTGCGGCAGGACGTCTTTACTTCCGCCGGGAAAGCCTCGCCCGGCAGCGCCGCCCCCCTTACCGGACGCCGACGCCGCGAAAAGACGGAGCGCACGCCGAAAATCGACACCCGACGCATGACGCTGGCGCTCTACGGCGGCGGACTGTCGATCGAGGAAATCGCCGCGCAGCGCAACCTGGCCGTCGGCACCATCGAGAGCCACCTGGCCGCGTTTATCGGGAAAGAGGTGGCGGTAGAAAAGTTCTTCACCTCCGACGAGCTGGAAGAACTGGGCACGGTGATCGAACCTCTCCTGGAGCAGGAAAAACCCTCCTTCAAGGCCGCCTACGACCGACTGGGAGGGAGATACGGATACGGCAAACTGCAAATGGCTTTCGGCTATTTGAAACGTGTCAAGGATGAAAAGTAGAGGGCGCTGTAAAAAGTATCCCGAAGTAAGAATGGCATCCTTTGAGGCAAGGACGACGGAGACACAGGGCGGGACGGGGAGGAATCTGCCGCCGCTCCCTCCCCCCGTCTTTCATCCCTCCGGCTTCATTTCACCGGAAAAAAATGAGTCGTATTCAAAAAACCAATTCATATTCAAGGTAATGGAAAATCTATTCTTTTTTCATCACCACCCAAACAGCGATATAAAACGAAAATTTTAGACAGAAAACAAATGGAAAGAAGTTACAAAGAGGCGGTGAAACACCGTCGTAGTTGCTATGCGATCACAAACCGCTCGCCCATCGGCGAGGCCGAGATCGAAGAACGGGTACGCTGGACGATCGCCCATGTCCCGTCGGCATTTAATTCGCAGTCGAGCAGGCTTGTGCTGCTGCTGGGCGAGCATCATCCGAAACTGTGGCGCCTTGTGCGGGAAACGTTGCGCGGGATCGTTCCCCCCGAAGCCTTTGCCGCTACGGAGCAGAAAATCGGCTCCTTTGCGGCCGGATACGGCACGGTATTGTATTTTGAAGACGAAAGCGTGGTGAAGGATTTGCAGGAACGCTATCCCGCCTATGCGGAGAACTTCCCCGTCTGGTCGGCACAGACCTCGGCCATGCACCAGATTACCCTCTGGACGCTGCTGGACGACGCCGGGCTGGGCGCCTCCCTGCAACATTACAACCCGCTCATCGACCGGGAAGTATCCCGTATCTGGGCCCTTCCCGCCGCCTGGAGGCTCATAGCCCAGATGCCGTTCGGAGCGCCGGCGGGCGCCGCTGCCCCGAAAACCTTCCTCCCGGTCGAGGACCGGATACGGGTCTTCAAATAACGGGCGCCGCTCCGCGACCTCCTTCTTTTAACCGCAAAGGACGCAAAGGATACGCAAAGAATAGCATGAGGGCCGGCGTAGGGGCCGGGTTTGCCGGCCCTTATGGATCCTTTGTGCAACCTTTGTGTCCTTTGCGCCTTTGCGGTTTAAAAAAAATGGCGGTAAAGAGCCGGTAATTTCCCCGTCTTTGATCCGTCCGGCCAAAAGACCCCGGAAAACACGTAGGAGTTTTTTTCAAACTCGTAAATGTTCAAAACGTCCCGGTACGAGGATGTTTTAAAAACACGATTTTTTATTTTGAAAACACGTTGTCGCGTTTCATCCTCGCCCCAGGTTGGATTCTCCCGG
>JAISOP010000151.1 GCA_031275525.1 Tannerella sp. | reverse complement strand
ATCCGGTTGCAAGGGGGATGCCGGGGCGTTCCTGACGGAAGTTTACTACTGGCTGGGGGTGGACTATCGCAGGTTTTTCAAGATGGATTTGCTGTCGAAATTGGGATGGTTGACGTCGGAATGGCTGATGGCGGGGTTTGACCCCGAAGAGCCGAAGGAAGATATGGGTATCGTTTTTTTCAACAGCTCTTCCTCGCTGGACACAGACCGCCGTTTCCAGGAGACCATCCGGAGCCGGGAAGCCTGCTTCCCCAGTCCGGCGGGATTCGTCTATACCCTGCCGAACATTGTGGCGGGCGAGGTCGCCATCCGCCACCGGATCTACGGCGAGACGGCTTTTTATGTCCTGCCCCGTCCGGAGGTGCGCCCGATGAAGGCCATCCTGTGCGACACGCTGGCCTCCGCCAAACTGAACCGCCTGCTTACCGGTTGGCTTGAGGCCTGCGGCGACACGCTGGACGCCCGCGTCATGCTCTGTACAAACGACGACCCGGAGAATGGAGAATGAAAGAGGCGTCGGGAATTGAATAATGAATAATTGAATTAGCTTATGGAAGAATTGATTTTAGAACTGAAACAGGAAATTATCAAGGTGTTGAATCTGGAAGGGATTACGCCGGCAGAGATTGCGGACGAGAGCGAACTGTTCGGCGAAGGGCTGGGGCTTGACTCCATCGACGCACTGGAGTTGATTGTGCTGCTGGAGAAGAATTACGGCATCAAACTCAAAGACCCGGCGCAGGGTAAGGAAATATTCAAGTCCATCCGCACCATGGCCGACTATGTGGCTGTCCACCGGATTAAATAAGGAATGGGAGCAAAAGAGGTATATGTGACCGGCGCCGGCATTGTCTCCGCCATCGGGCTGGGCAAGCAGGCCACACTGGAGGCCCTGCGCGCGGAGCGTTCCGGGGTGGAGCCGGTCCGTTACCTGCGGACGGCTCATGCCGGGCTGCCGGTGGGCGAGGTGAAATACAGCAACGGCGAGATGCGGGAGATGCTGGGGATTGCGCCCGGAGAGGCGATGATTCGTTCGTCGCTGCTGGGCATACTGGCGGTTGACGAAGCGCTCCGGCAATACGCTCCGTCCGGGGGCAGGGACGCATCCCTGCGCGTGGCGCTGATTTCGGGCATCACCGTGGGCGGGATGGACCAGGTGGAAGAAATGTATGACGACTTTGTCGGGACGGACGCGAAGAACGACTATATCGCACTGATTGACTGCGGGGCGTGCACGGAACAGATTGCGGACTATTTCGGCGGGTTCCGGATGACCTCAACCATCGTCACCGCCTGCTCGTCGTCGGCCAACGCCGTTATGATGGGCGTTGACCTGCTGCGGGAAGACCGGGCGGACGTCGTGGTGGCCGGCGGCTGCGAATGCCTCTCCCGCTATCATGTGAACGGTTTCAACACGCTGATGATTCTCGACAGCCGGACCTGCCGCCCCTTCGACCGCCACCGCGCCGGGATCAACCTGGGCGAAGGCGCCGGATACCTTGTCCTCGAACCGGCGGAACCGGTCCTGCGACGCGGCGTGCAACCCCTGGCCAAAGTCTCCGGCTATTGCAACGCCTGCGACGCCTATCACCAGACCGCCTCCTCGCCTGACGGACTGGGCGCCTACCTGGCCATGAAAGGGGCGATAGCAGATGCCGGCCTTATCCCCGGCGACATTGACTACATCAACGCGCACGGCACAGGTACACCCAACAACGACCTGAGCGAAGGCTTGGCCATCATGCGGCTGTTCGGCGAACGCATCCCGCCGGTGGCCTCCCTCAAAGCCTTCACCGGGCATACGACCAGCGCCGCCGGCAGCCTCGAAGCCGTCATTTCCCTCCTGGCAATCGGGCACAACTTTCTCCCGGTGAACCTGAACTTCCGCGACCCAATCGAAGAGCACACCTTCGTCCCGGTGACCGACCCCTCGCCCCTGCGTCCCCTCCGCCACCTCCTCTCCAACTCGTTCGGATTCGGCGGCAACAGTTCTGCCATTGTATTCTCCAAAACCTGAAACATGTCCGTTTATATACAGTCCGCCAGTCAAATCTCGGCACAACGGCCCCTGTGCGACGCATGGTTCGAGACGCCCATTTATCATGAAACCAACCGGGTGTCGGCGATTGATCCGGATTTTACCTCCCGCCTCTCGCCCCTCCAGTCGCGCCGGATGTGCCGCCTGCTCAAGCGCGTCATTGTCACAGCCCACGCCACCCTGCAGGACGCCGGCCTGGAAATGCCCGACGCCATCATCAGCGGCACCGGCCTGGGATGCATCGACAACACGGAGAAGTTCCTCCATTCGATCCTGAAAAACGGGGAACAGTATCTCCAGCCAACGTATTTCATGCAATCCACGCACAACATCATCAGCTCGTTGATAGCCATCGACCTGAAATGCCACGGCTATAACAACACGTACGTACACCGTGGGGTATCGTTTGAACACGCGCTGCTGGACGCCCTCCTCCAGTTCCGCCGGCAGCGGATCCGGACGGCGCTGGTCGGCGGGTACGACGAAATGACGGATTATTACTATCTTTTCCTCCGCCGGCTGGGAGAGTGGAATTTCACGTATGCGCCGGCAGTATCGCCCAAGCAGAAGTGTTTTTCCGGCGAGGTGGCGGTCAGCCTGTTGCTGAGCGACGCGTGCAACGAACGCTCGCTTTGCGAAATCAACGGCGTGGAACTCCTTTTCCGTCCCTCTGCCGCCGACTTGCGCCGCGCGCTTGACACGCTCCTGGCGCAGGCCGGATGTTCGCCGGAAGACCTCGACGCCGTCATGACGGGCGTGGCCAATCACCCGCAAAACGACCCGGTGTACGAAGCCGCTGCCGCCGGCCTGTTTGCCGGTCGTCCCCTGGCGCAGTACAAACACCTGTTCGGCCAGTCCTTCTCCTCCTCCGCGCTGGGCCTCTATGCCGCCGCCGTATGCCTGAGCAAGCGGCGGATCCCGGCGCACCTGATGACCGGCCGCGAAACGGGACTCGACGGCGTCCGGCGCATCCTGTTCTACAATCACTACCACCATACCTCCCATTCCCTCACGCTTCTCTCGCGATGCTGAAACTCCTGTTCTATTCCACCCTCCAGTCCCTGTGCCTGGTGTCGGGGCAAATCTTCCTGAAGGTAGCCCTGGCGCAGATAGGCAAGTTCAGCCTTTCCCGGCAGTTCGTCCGGGAGGCGCTGACCACCTGGCAGCTGGCCGCCTCGGGGCTGTGCATGGCGCTGGCCTCGCTGCTCTGGTTCCATATCCTGAAACATTACGCCTTCTCGGTGGCCTATCCCATGATAAGCATCAGCTATATCTTCGGCCTGCTGGCTGCCGTCTTCGTTTTCCACGAATCCATCCCGCTCACGCGGTGGATAGGAGTGTTCCTGATTATGGGCGGAGTAGTCCTGGTGGCCAAAGGAAACCTCTAAGACCCCTCCCCGGCCCGCCCGTTGGGGGGTGGGCCGGGGAGGGGTCTTAGAGGTTTCCCTCTTCATTCTCCACACCCTATTCCAAATGGAGGTCGGGGAAGAAGGCTTCCGGAACAGCGCTAAGGCGGAGCAAGTCCGCAACGTCACGCCAAGAGGCTTTTGAGACAGCCTCTCTAAAACAACAAATGATTATTAGAGATTCAGTCAATTTATTTTGATAAGAGAAAGGTCTGTCTTAAATCCTGAAATTGTGCAAGGCAGCCTTAAGTTTGCGGCGTGAAAAGTCGAGGTGAAATTTTCACTTTTGTTGTATGCAAGGAAAGATTTAACCGACCGCCAGAGGTAAACTATAGGGCAAACAGGGAAGTGAATAGATTTCCCATTACTTTGAATATGAATTGGTTTTTGAATATGAATCATTTTTCCCGGCGAAATGAAGGCGGAAAACATGTAGGAGATTTTTTGCCGGAGGGATAAAAGACACGGGGGGGGGGGAGCGGTGGTAGATTCCTCCCCATCCCGCCCTCTTGTGTCTCCGTCGCCATTGCATCAAAGGATGCAATCATCCCGCTCCAATGCGCTTTTAGCGTGTGAACGAATTGGGAGAAAGGGTGAATAGCCGCATCGAATGCCTGTTCACACCGGGACCACATATAACCTTTCGCTTCATCGGCATCCCATATTCTTACTTCAGCATACTTTTTACAGCACCATCGGCATTTTTTACGCCAGCCTGCAACTGGGTTATGAATATCTTCCGTCAGCCATCATGGAGGAAAAGTATCGGGAGGAAAACCGGATTGTCCAGACATGGGACAACCAGAATAGCTGGCAACCTCATCAGCATTTAATGTTTTTTGTCAGGTATATGCCTTATGAAATTTCGATTGTTTTTCCGTTTCGCCGCATATCTCAAGCCCTGCCAGGCGGACAGCGGCGGAAGAGAAAATCCTGTTGCATGACGGGACAGAGCGTGAAATTCCCCGTCCCCCGGGACGAAGAGGAACAGACATTGAAATACAGCGGGAAGAAGAAAAAGCATACGGTGAAGAAAGCCGTGATTATCGGTTGCTACTACAAGATAAAGAATCTTTTTGTCGAAAGAGTTTTTCCTGTGCGCTGCCTTGCACAATTTCAAGATTTAAGACAGTCGAACTCCGGTAGAAATGAGTTTCCGCCTGTTCGTGCCGGTGATCCGGAGTTCGATTTGCAAAAGGCCTTTTTTTGTATCGTTGTTCGCCTCTTTTTTTTCGATCGAACACGAATCTTAACTGAATGTTATCCATAGAATTAATTTGTTTTCCGACAAAGGCATGAAGTTTTGCAGCAATTTTCGCACTTTCGCCGGTTTTGGTGCGAAAAATGTCACTTTTTGAACAGCGTGAAAATGGATAAAAACCTGTGATAGTGATGAAATCCGCTGATTTGGCAGCTATTCCGTGTACTCGGAGCGGGACTTGAACCCGCACAACCGCAATGGTCACAAGATTTTAAGTCTTGCGTGTCTACCGATTCCACCATCCGAGCAACCTTGCAGTATAAACATTTATAAAAATAGATATCTATCCCTTTTTTCAATTCGGGGGCAAAACTAAGCATCATTTTTTAAACAGACAAATATTTGTACCTGAAAAAAAAACAGAAGATTTGCCCTCCTCAGCTCTTGATGTTTTGAATCTTTCCTGGGAGCCTCTAAAAACTCCCCAACGCTACGCTACGCAGAAAAAAAAAGGTCCGCGATTGACCGCTATTATCCGCGAATCATTTTTTCGCGTTAATTCGTGCACCGACTCTTCTTTTTCAGCGGAGCGTTTGGGGTTTTTAAAGGTTCCCTATGCTACTTGAGCGGAGCGAGTTCATAGATTTTAGCCGTCCGAGCGTCGCTTAACCGGCCAAGCGCACGAAGCCTTGACTTTTTGTTCTTTTTATCAAGAAAAAGAACAAAC
>JAISOP010000045.1 GCA_031275525.1 Tannerella sp. | reverse complement strand
AATATGCTTCGCTTACGGGTCATTGCTATGAATCGACAATGGCATAAAGTGATTGAGATTCTCAAAAAGCCTCCTTGCAGGGCGGCTTAATGCATGGCGACAATTTGAAATGCACCCTGCGAAAAACAGACCCGTAAATGGATGGTTTATTTCTTGACAGCTCCTAAGCCTCGCCCCTGTTCCTCGGATGGTGCCGGAGGATTTCGGTCCGCAGGGTTTCACGGTCGATGTGCGTATAAAGTTCCGTCGTCGTGATGTTTTCATGTCCGAGCATCATTTGGATGGCACGCAGGTTGGCGCCGCCTTCGAGCAGGTGAGTGGCAAACGAATGGCGGAACGTATGCGGACTGATACGCTTGTGAATCCCCGCGAGTTCGGCGTGCGTTCGGGCGATGAGGTATACCATGACCCGCGTCAGCCCCCTACCCTGCCGGTTGAGAAATAACCTGTCTTCAAAACCTTTCTGCACGTCAATCGAATGGCGTCCTTGCAGATAATTCCTGATTTCCTGTAGCGCCGTTTTCGAAACCGGCACCAGCCGCTGCTTGTTCCCCTTGCCGGTGATGCGGATAAATTCTTCTTCAAAATAAATATCCGAATAAGCGAGGTTAATCAGTTCGGAGACACGTAGCCCGCAACTGTACAGCACCTCCAGCATGGCGCGGTTACGCTGTCCCGTTTGGGTGGAGAGGTCGATGGAATCCAGTATGCGATTGATTTCGTCCACCGTCAATATTTCCGGCAGTTTCATCCCGATCCTGGGCGCTTCCAGCAGTTCGGTTGGGTCACTATCCACGTAATGCTCCCGCACCAGAAACCGGAAAAACGATTTGACGCCCGAAATGATACGCGCCCGCGAACGGGACGATATGCCGAGGTCATGCAACTGCGCCACAAACTGCTGCAAATCGGCATAGCGAATCCCGCGAACACCCGTTTTCTCACTGTTTATGAAGCGGAACAGTTTCTCCAAATCATCGAAATAAGCCTCCACGGTATTGGCCGACAAACCTTTTTCCAAACGAAGGTAGGCCTCGTACCTGCTCATGAGTTCCTTTTCGGTTTCCATCCTGCAAAAGTTTTTCTAATAACCGGCGAGGTGTTCCCGGATTTCCTGAAAAATAGAAGTGTCATAGTCCTGCTTATTACCCTGTAATGCATGTTGCAAATATACGGCATTTTGAATAATCAAGCCTTTTCCGGTCATTTTTCGGCTAGGGCCACCTGAGGAAAAATACGGGAGCCTTGCCTTCGATCCTCGACCGGCAATGTGATGTGAACTGTAAAAGCGCTGAGTAAAGAAGCAAAAGGAACGGGTGAAATTCATAGCTGAACAAGGTCGCTTGTTTCCCCAAAAAAGATGGGAATAAGCGCGAATAACAAAAATAGAAGGGAAAAGGTTCAAAACTTAGGGTTTATTATGCCCAATGTAGGCTTATTTAACGACCTGTCTATTGGTTATCCATAAAATACATCTACCTTTGCAGCGTGGTTTTTCATAATAGTATTAGATTTAAGGTTAACAATTTGATTAGGGGATGTCGAGAGACATCCTTTAATATTTTTCACCCTTCCCTTCCGTCAAATAAACCGTGTTGTAAACAGTATGCCGGGTTTTATACCGTGCACGGTATAGTTTTGTGCATGACCGGTTCTGTGTAGTTCGGTTCCACCGAGGCCTAAAAGGCTTAAAAGCTTCGCTCCATTCCCTGAATGCACAAAACCATGCCGTGCAAAGTATAAAAGCTATTCGATTCAGGGAACCTCTAAAAAGAATGGTTTATTTCCGGACAGCTCCGAAACCTCTGCGGCGATGTTATTTTGCCATGTGGCGGTGTTATTTTGCCATGCGGCGATCTCATTTAACGTTGCGGCGATATTATTTAACACTGTGGCGGTGTTATTTTGCACTGCGGCGATGTTATTTAACACTGCGGCGGTGTTATTTTGCAGTGCGGCGCCATTATTTAACAGTGCGGCTGTCTCAAAAGCCTCTTGGCGTGACGTTGCGGACTTGCCCCGCCGCGGCGCTGTTCCGGAAGCCCGCCCGCATGGGTTGGGGGCGGCCTCAAGTGGTGAGCCGTTAAGTAGCGAGGAAGGCGTAAAAATCGATGCTGTTGTCCGAACTGTGATTTATCTGATTTTTATGATTGGAATGATTGTTATGATTCATCCTATCACATTTGATTTTTGTGAGGGCCATAATGAATCAACAAATCATTCCAATCACATGAATCACAAAAATCACAGTTCAGACAAATGTGAAACCAAGCGCACGAAGCCTTGATTCTGGGTTCTTTTTATCAAGAAAAAGAACAAACCACCTTACACAACAGTGAACAGTGGAAAGGGGGGTGCAAAATGCATAGCGCCTCAAAAAAAGAATGAACCGATTAAATTTTGTCGCGCTGCTTATCGCCCGATGCAGTGATAGGTGAAGCCGGCTTCGGTCAGTTCGTTCGGATCGTAAATATTTCGGCCGTCAAGGATCACCGGCTTTCTCATCCGCTGTTTCACGGCCGTCCACGACGGCAAACGGAATTCCTTCCATTCGGTCACAATCAGTAACGCCTCGGCCCCGTCAACCGCTTCATAAATATCCTTTGCATAACGGATGCAGTCGCCAATCCGCCGCCGGGCTTCCGGTATCGCAACAGGATCGTATGCCGTCACGCGGCAGCCCGCCTTCAGTAGGGCTTCGATTAGAACCAGCGCCGGCGCTTCGCGCATATCGTCCGTTTCCGGTTTAAAGGCCAACCCCCACAACGCAATCTGTTTACCGTTCAGGTCGGCGCCATACACTTTCCGGAGTTTGCGAAACAGGATGGTTTTCTGGTCTTCGTTCACCTCCTCCACCGCCTGCAGGATACGCATCGGGTAATGCTGTGTTTGCGCCGTCTTGATCAGCGCTTTCACATCCTTGGGAAAACAGGAACCGCCATAGCCGCAGCCGGAATACAGGAAGCTGCTCCCGATGCGGTTATCCGCCCCGATCCCCTTGCGCACCATATTAATATCCGCCCCCATGATCTCGCAAAGATTCGCCATGTCGTTCATGAAACTGATGCGCGTGGCCAGCATCGCATTCGCAGCGTATTTCGTCATTTCAGCCGACGGGACATCCATGTAAATGATGCGAAAATTATTCAGCATGAAGGGATGATACAGTTTTTCCATCAGTCTCTTCGCCCGCTCGGTTTCCACGCCGACCACAATCCGGTCGGGATGCATGAAATCCTTTACCGCCGCGCCTTCCTTCAGGAATTCCGGATTGGAAGCAATGTCAAAGTCGATAGACACACCCCGTTTGGTCTGTTCGTCCAGGATCGATTGCCTGACTTTTTGTGCGGTACCGATCGGCACCGTACTCTTGGTCACCACCAGCAGGTATTTCGTCATACACTGCCCCACCGTCCGGGCAACATCCAGCACATACTTCAGGTCGGCGCTACCGTCCTCGTCCGGCGGCGTCCCCACGGCGCTGAACAACACTTCCACCTCATTAATCACCGACGCCAGGTCGGTGGTGAAATGAAGCCGCCCGACTTCATAATTCCGGATCACCATTTCTTCCAGTCCCGGCTCGTAAATAGGAACGATCCCCTTTTTCAAGTTTTCTATCTTCCGGTGGTCAATATCCACACAATATACCTCGGTACCCATTTCGGCAAAACAAGTACCCGTCACCAACCCCACATATCCGGTTCCTACAATTACGATCTTCATACTCCGTTATCTTTTTTTTAACAGGGCGTAAAAGTAGGCGTTTTTCCCGAAATACGCAAAATCCCTCTCTTCCCGGTTCATGCTTTTATTGACTACAGCGATGTGGTAGCGGTTTTCCAGCGGAAGCACGCTGCTAAAGGCCCCGCGTACCATCGTTTACGACACGCCGCTGCTTGTAGCCGTACCAGGGACGGAAGGAAGCATATTTCCAATCGGAAAGGAAGCATACTTCCAGTCGGAATGGAAGCATACTTCCAGTCGGAATGGAAGCATACTTCCAGTCGGAAAGGAAGCATACTTCCAATCGGAATGGAAGCATACTTCCAGTCGGAAAGGAAGCATACTTCCAATTGGAATGGAAGCATACTTCCAATTCGGATTATACGCATACGTGCGTTTTATCCTGAGGAAACCTCTAAAGACGTTGTTTCACAGTTTTGTATGCAAGCCGACAGGGCTGAGACCGTATCGCACCGCCTTAAAAATACAATCGAACTTTTTCTATTCGGGAAAAAGTTGCTACATTTGCAACTCCTAGATAGCAAAATCACTAAAATATGCATGATATGGAAATTAAAAGGGTTTATACTTTCGGAAACGGAAAAGCCGAAGGGAAAGCAGACATGAAGAATCTGCTGGGAGGAAAAGGCGCCAACCTGGCGGAAATGAATTTGATAGGCGTGCCCGTGCCTCCGGGATTTACAATCACGACGGACGTTTGTACCGAATACAATCAAATCGGGAAAGAGAACGTCGTGGCGTTGTTGCAGAACGAGGTGGAACAGGCGGTAAAGCACATCGAGACGCTGATGAACAGCAAGTTCGGCAACGTAGCCAATCCCCTGCTGGTCTCCGTCCGCAGCGGCGCTCGCGCCTCGATGCCGGGGATGATGGACACGATCCTGAACCTCGGACTGAACGACGAGGTGGTGGAAGGGCTGGCACGTAAGACCGGAAATGCGCGTTTCGCCTGGGATTCGTACCGCCGGTTTGTACAGATGTACGGCGACGTGGTGCTGGGCATGAAGCCGGTGAACAAGAACGACATCGACCCGTTCGAGGAAATCATCGAAGAAGTAAAGGCAGCCAAAGGCGTCAAGCTGGACAACGCTCTGGACGTAAACGACCTGAAGGAGCTTGTGAAGAAATTCAAGGCCGCCGTCAGGGAACGCACCGGGAAAGACTTTCCGGTATCGGCCTACGAACAGCTCTGGGGCGCCGTCTGCGCCGTTTTTGACTCGTGGATGAACGAGCGTGCCATCCTGTACCGCAAGATGGAAAGCATCCCGGACGAATGGGGTACGGCCGTGACGGTACAGGCCATGGTCTTCGGCAACATGGGCAACACCTCGGCTACGGGCGTCTGCTTCTCGCGCGATGCCGGCAACGGGGAGGATGTGTTTAACGGCGAATACCTGATCAACGCGCAGGGCGAAGACGTGGTCGCCGGTATCCGCACGCCGCAGCAGATCACAAAGGCCGGATCGCAGATATGGGCCGAACGGGCCGCCGTGAGCGAAGAAGAGCGAATCGCCCACTACCCGTCGATGGAGGAAGCCATGCCGGAGATTTTCAAGGAACTCGACGCCATCCAGACCAAACTCGAAAACCATTACCGCGACATGCAGGACATGGAATTTACCGTGCAGGAAGGCAAGCTCTGGTTCCTCCAGACGCGCAACGGCAAACGGACGGGTGCGGCGATGGTGAAAATCGCCATGGACCTGTTTCGCCAGGGCATGATCGACGAAAAAACGGCGCTCGCGCGGATCGAACCCAACAAACTGGACGAACTGCTGCACCCCGTTTTCGACAAAAAGGAATTAAAGAAAGCCACCGTACTGGCAAAGGGCTTGCCGGCATCGCCGGGCGCCGCAACCGGTCAGGTGGTCTTCTTCGCCGACGAAGCCGCCGCTTGGCACAAGGCCGGTAAAAACGTCGTCCTGGTACGCATCGAGACCTCGCCCGAAGACCTGGCCGGCATGGCTGCCGCCGAAGGCATCCTGACGGCACGCGGCGGAATGACCTCGCACGCGGCCGTGGTGGCCCGCGGCATGGGCAAGTGCTGCGTATCGGGCGCCGGCGTGCTGAACATCGACTACAAGAAAAAAACGGTCGAAGTGGACGGGAAGGTGCTGAAAGAAGGCGACTATATCTCGCTGAACGGGACAACGGGCGAGGTGTTTGAGGGACAGATTCCCACGCAGGATCCGGAACTGACGGGCGATTTCAACGAGCTGATGCGGCTGGCCGACAAATACACGAAAATGTCGGTACGCACCAATGCCGACACGCCGCAGGACGCCCTCCAGGCACGCCGCTTCGGAGCCGTCGGCATCGGGCTTTGCCGTACCGAACACATGTTCTTTGAAGGCGAAAAGATCAAGGCCATGCGCGAAATGATCCTGGCCGAAAATACGGAAGCCCGCAAGAAGGCGCTGGGCAAACTGCTGCCCTACCAGCAGGCCGATTTCGAAGGCATCTTCCGCGCCATGGCCGGCTATCCGGTGACGGTTCGACTGCTCGACCCGCCGCTGCACGAGTTTGTGCCGCACGATGCCAGGGGACAGCAGGAACTGGCCGATGCGATGGGCGTGGACGTCGAAGTCGTCGTCCGGCGCGTGGAAGCCCTTCACGAAAACAACCCCATGCTCGGACACCGCGGGTGCCGCCTGGGCAATACCTATCCCGAAATCACGGAGATGCAGACGCGGGCCATCCTCGGCGCCGCACTTGCCCTGAAGAAGGAAGGCGTGACGACCTATCCCGAAATCATGGTGCCGCTGACCGGTATCCTGCATGAGTTCCTCGCCCAGGAGAAAATCATCCGCGCCACGGCCGCCCGCCTCTTCGAGGAAGCCGGCGACACGATTGAGTACAAGGTGGGTACGATGATTGAAATCCCGCGTGCCGCCCTGACCGCCGACCGGATTGCTTCGGCCGCCGAGTTCTTCTCGTTCGGCACCAACGACCTGACGCAAATGACGTTCGGCTATTCGCGCGACGACATTGCCTCCTTCCTGCCCATCTATCTGGAGAAGAAAATCCTAAAGTTCGATCCCTTCCAGGTGCTCGACCGCAACGGGGTAGGACAACTGGTGCGCATGGCCGCCGAAAAAGGCCGCACCATCCGCCCGGATTTGAAATGCGGCATCTGCGGCGAACACGGCGGCGAGCCTTCGTCGGTTAAGTTCTGCCACCAGGTAGGGCTGAACTACGTCAGCTGTTCGCCCTTCCGCGTGCCCATCGCCCGGGTCGCGGCCGCGCAGGCAGCCATCGAAAAATAATTGCCCTGTACTGCACCGCTTGACTTTGTAACAGCCTGATTATACCTGCTTCGCTTGTATGATCAGGCTGTTTTCCATTCACTTTATTGTTCCCCCACAAAACTCGCAAAAAGGCTTTGCTTTCCCTGCTCGGCGCACGCACCTGCAACCCCCTGTGTTTATACGGCGCACGGCATAACGCCTGCGGCGTGTCTTCCCGATGGCCCTTTACTTGATGACAGGGTCCTGCAAGGGAGGTTGCATAACATGCGTTATATCTTTCGCCGGGCGGTTTTGTTTTTGTGTTCAACTTGAGCAGTGGAGGCTGTCTCAAAAGCCTCTTGGCATGGCGTCTGTCTTTGCGGGTCCGGTCTCTATTGAACCTCTCCCCCGACCCCTCCCCACAAGGGGAGGGGGGCGAATCGGCGGTCACAGCTGTTATCCGAATGTCATTCCAATGATTGCTATTGCAACCGCAAGGGTTGCCCCTACGTCGTTGGCCGTATAGGTTGGGGCGTGCTGTAGGGGCGTATCGCATACGCCCTCATTGTTGTTTGAGCGGAGCGAGTTCATAGATTTTCCGAGTTGTGCCGGTTATCGTCACCGGGTTGTGACGATCGTCGTCACCGAGTTGTGACGATCATCGTCACCGAGTTGTGACGATCGTCGTCACCGAGTTGTGACGATCATCGTCACCGCGTTGTGACGATCGTCGTCACCGAGTTGTG
>JAISOP010000071.1 GCA_031275525.1 Tannerella sp. | reverse complement strand
CAGCTGACCGCTACCGTTCTCCCGGATAATGCAACCGATAAAACCGTACCCTGGTCAAGCAGCCACCCGGATGTAGCAACCGTCTCCGAAACCGGACTGGTAACAGCCGTCAGCGAAGGAACGGCGACAATCACCGCAACCACGCAAAACGGCGAACGCACGGCAAGCTGCGAAGTAACGGTAACAGTTCCAACAATTCCCGTCGCGTCCGTAACACTGGATATTACGGAAGCAACGCTTGAAGTTGGCGTTACGCAACAGCTGACCGCTACCGTTTTCCCGGAAAACGCAACCGATAAAACCGTATCCTGGTCAAGCAGCCACCCGGATGTAGCAACCGTCTCCGAAACCGGACTGGTAACAGCCGTCAGCGAAGGAACGGCGACAATCACCGCAACCAGCGGCGAACAGTCTGACATCTGCGAAGTAACGGTAACTGATTTGACTTCGTTAAGCACAATCCTGTCGAGCGAGCGCATCCTGGAAGCAACGCTTTCCGACATCGCCGGCAGAAGAATCGCCGTCCGGACACAGCCGGAAGACCTGCTTTCAAACATTTCCGGTCTGAAAAAAGGTGTTTACTTGCTCTCTGTCAAATACAGCAAAGGAACAGCTACCCGGAAAATAATCATTGATTAACAATTAAGAGAACAGACAGAAATATGAAAAAGGAAAAGTGCATCCAGCTGCTACTTTCCGGGCTACCGTTCGTTTCTACCTCTGCAGCAACTCAACTGCCGAAAGAAAAGCCCAATATCGTAGTCATCCTTGCCGATGATCTGGGTACAAACGAATTGAGCTGCTATGGAGGAAAGAATGTATCAACGCCAAATATTGACCGTCTGGCAAGCGAAGGCATTCGTTTTACAAACAATTACGCTTCATGCGCAATGAGCGTACCGATACGGGCCTCTCTTTACACAGGCCTGTATCCGGTACGTCACGGCTCCTATCAAAATCATAAACCGTCTTACAACAGAATAAAGAGCGTAACACATTATCTTTCGGATTTGGGCTACCGGGTCGGGAGAACGGGCAAAGACCACCCGGCAAGCCAGCCGGCCGTTTACGGTTTTGAAAAAATCGACGGCTTCACGGTTGACTGTGTTTCCCCCACGGCAAATTATACCACAAACGGCATCACCGAATTTATACAAAGAAACGACAGCGAACCTTTCTGTCTGTTCGTATGCAGTATCCATTCGCACATGCCCTGGACGTGGGGAGATGCGAGCCAATTCGATCCCCATACGGTTATCCTGCCTCCCAACACCGTAGATAATGAAAAGACAAGAACCGAATACTGCAAGTACCTGGCTGAAATAAAAGAACTGGACAATGAAGTCGGCTCTGTACTGAAAGTGCTTGAAACTTCGGGAAATCTGGATAATACGCTGATTCTGTTTTTAGGCGAGCAGGGGCCTCAACTGCCTTTCGGAAAATGGACCTGTTACCGCTACGGGCAAAACAGCGCTTTCATCGCCCGTTACCCGGCTAAAATTGAGCAGGGTAAAGTAACGGATGCGCTTGTTCAGTACGAAGACATATTACCGACCTTGATCGAATTTGCCGACGGAATGCCTGTTGAAGAACTTGACGGAAGCAGCTGCCTGGATGTGCTTTCCGGAAAAAAAGACGAACATCGCGAATGGGCTTACGGTATTCACAACAATATTCCGGAAGGTACCGCCTATCCTGTTCGAAGCATACAGGACAAAAGGTATAAACTGATTGTCAATCTCAAGCCGGATGCCGACTATTACGAAAAACACATGATGAATCCCAATGATGCCGGAAGCATCTGGACGTCCTGGATGTCATCCGCACAAACGGATGACAGGGCGGCATTTCTAACCGAACGGTTTCTTCAAAGACCGGAAATAGAACTCTACGACCTCCTGGAAGATACATGGGAACTCAACAATAGAGCCAATCTCCCTGAACATGCCGAAAGAATTACCCTGATGAAAGCCAAACTCGAACAGTGGATGGAAGAACAGGGTGATCGCGGTATCTTGATGGACGTCGATAATCCGGAAGACCCTGCTTTGAAACCGCCGGTCGCCATCGGCAGCGTGGAAGATATGGAACGTTATATGCGCAACGACCTGAACGGCAATTATTATCTGACAAACGACATTGATATTCCTGAAAATACCGAATGGATACCCATCGGGGCGGCCGGCGCAACGGATTCCGATCCGCTGCGATTCAGCGGGATATTGGACGGTAAGGGGTACAGCATCAGAAACTTGAAAATATCGACCGAAAGTAATTTCAAAGGACTGTTCGGACGAATTGACCATGCAGAAATCAGGAACCTCAGCTTAACGGATGTCAGCATTAAGGGAAAAGCGCCTTCGGGCGGTATTGCGGGAGCCATGATCGGTGAAAGTAAAATAGAACGCGTTTCGGTAAGCGGAACTATAGTCAGTGACACTGAAGCAGGAGGCATCGCAGGCCGGGTAGCGCGCGATGCTAATCACCCGGGATACAACATAATCCACGACTGCTATGTAACGGCCAGCGTAACGGCAACTGCCCGGAGTACGGATATGAACGTCCCCTCCTGCGCCGCCGGAATCGTTGCTTTTGTTCACTCTGCCACCGGCAATTCAATGGCAAAGATCGACATCCGGCGCGTGTATGTAACCGGAGCAATCACATCGGAGCAAAAGGAGCATATCGCCGGTAACGCCGCCGGAATACTGGCTTTCTACGACAATCACCAATACATCAAAATGGAAGAAGTGATTGTCGTACCGGATACCATCGGGGCGGCTACTTCCAACCTGTTTTTTTGCAGAAGGGGCGCGGCTTATGCCGATTTCGAACTCTTTGACAAAGTCTATGCCCGCACAGGCATTACGCTGAATTACCTCAACAGCAACGACAGGGGACGCGGCGGCGAGATACCGGACGGCATTATTCATTACAATCCCGCTGGAACATACAAAACAAGGCAATTCTACGACGACAATCTCACCTGGGACTTTGAAAATACCTGGACAATGACAGAAGGAGAGTACCCGACTTTGAGAAAGGAAGTGATCGCCACTTCAGCCAGTCCCGCAGAATCCGGCGAACCAGCCTTCCAATCAAGTGAGCGCATCCGGGAAGCAACGCTTTCCAACGTCTCCGGCAGGCGAATCGCCGTCCGGATTCTCCCCGATAACGAACGCGCAATTACTTCCGGACTGGAAAAAGGCATCTACCTCCTCACCCTCCAATACGGCAGGGGAGCAGTAACAAAGAAAATAATCATCCATTGATCAGGGATACCTGCTGACGGAGCGCCGCCCGGTGAGAGACAATGATACCGAATACCGCAGAGACGCAGTACACTGCATCTCTACAAATTCAAATCCTGTTTACAATTTATACTGTGCGGGGCTGTCTCAAAAGTATTTTGGAGTGTATTTGTCATTGCGGGCTTGACCCGCAATCCCCTGAAAACCAATGTCTTTTTTTCGGGGGATCCCGCGTCAGGCGCGGGATGACAGGCTTTTGAGACAGCCTCTTTTATTTTTAGTTTTTAGTTTATGAAAAAGTTAATATTCTTCTTCCTTCTCCTCTCCCTGCCCTGTCTGGCAGCGAACGATCCGCAAGCAGACCCGGCAGCGATTGTCCATTCCGGCAACATGCGTTTCACCGTATTGAAACCGGAAATCATCCGCATCGAATGGAGTGAGCAAAGCCGGTTTGAAGACAGAGCCTCATTCGTAGCCGTTAACAGAAAACTGCCCACAGTCTCCTTCACCACCGAAGAAAAAGACGGCTGCCTCTTCATCACGACTGCCAAGCTCGCCCTGCGCTATAAAACCGGAACGCATCCCGTGAATAACGATCCCTGCGACCCGAATCTGCAAATCACTCTCCAGGTGAACGGCGAAGACATCGTCTGGTATCCCGGTAAAAAAGACCCGTATAACCTGAAAGGAACTGCACGCACCCTGGACACCGCCGACGGTGATGTCCGCTCGTGGCTCGAAGACGGACTGCTCTCCCGTTCCGGATGGGCAGTAATCGACGAAAAGCAACCCCGGAGCGACGGCAGTCTCAGCCTCATGTTCGACGGCAGCGACGGCGTGGACTGGGTCGCCCAACGAACAGACAAGCAATCGCTCGATTACTACTTTCTCGGCTACGGACACGATTACAAGCAGGCCTTGCGCGACTTTACCGAAATTGCCGGCAAAATCCCCCTCCCCCCCCTCTACGTATTCGGCTACTGGTATTCCAAATACCAGCGCTATTCGGAGCAGGACTTCAAAAACATTGTCAATGAAATAGGGGAAAACGGGATACCCCTCGATGTCCTTGTCATCGACATGGACTGGCATCTGAACGGTAAAACCGGCAGCACCGCCAGCACGGAATGGACGGGCTGGACGTGGAACACGGAACTCTTCCCCGACCCGCCTGCCTTTATCGACTGGCTCCACAGCCGCCACCTGAAAACAACGCTCAACCTGCATCCCGCCGACGGCATTGCACCGAAAGAGGCTAATTTCACGCAGCTAGCCCAAGACCTTGGGCTGCCGGACAATCAAACCATCCCCTGGAACATCGAAAACAGGGCGTTCTACGAAGCTTTTTTCAACCGCATCCTCCGTCCACACGAAAACATCGGAATCGACTTCTGGTGGCTCGACTGGCAGCAGTGGATGATCGCCCGGAACGAAGAAAACCTCGGCAATACCTTTTGGCTGAATCATGTATTCTTCAACGACAAAAAGCTACAGCAAAAGGGGCGCCCGGTTATCTTCCATCGCTGGGGAGGACTGGGCAACCACCGCTACCCTATCGGATTCTCCGGAGATACCTACGCAAGCTTTGCGTCGCTGGCCTTCCAGCCTTTTTTCACGGCAACCGCTTCCAATGCTGCTTACGGCTACTGGAGCCACGACATCGGCGGACACAACCAGAGCGGCGCGAACGATCCCGAACTCTACCTGCGCTGGATACAGTACGGCGTCTTTTCGCCCATCCTGAGGACGCACGCCACCAGCGCCTCCCACATCGAACGCCGGATATGGAAGTACCCCAATTTCCCGCAGATGCTGCAAGCCCTGAAGCTGCGCTATGCCCTGATACCCTACATCTACACCAGCGCCCGGTATGCGTATGATACGGGTATTTCCCTGTGCCGCCCCATGTATTACGACTATCCCGAACGGGAAGAAGCCTATCTCCATGAAGCCCAGTACATGTTCGGAAACGACATACTGGTCGCGCCAGTCACCCGATCAGACAACGGGACAGGTACCGTTTCCCAAACCGTATGGCTGCCGGAGGGCAACTGGTATGAAGCGGCAACCGGAACGATGCTCGAAGGCAACCGGAAAGTAACGCGGATGTTTACCCGGGAACAAATCCCGTATTATTACCGGGAAGGAGCGGTGATCCCTCTGTATCCGGAAATCAAACACCTCCAGACACGTCCGGATACACTGATCGTGCAGTTTGTCCCGGGCGCCTCCGGAGAATTGCAGTTCTATGAAGATGAAAATGATAACGATAACTACGAATCGGGCGCCTGCACATGGACAGCTATCTCGCAAGCCGAACAGAACGGGGAGAATGTGTATGCTATCCTTCCCCGGCAGGGCGCTTTTGACGGTATGCCGGAACAGCGGGCTTACCGCCTGGAACTGCTGGAGAAAGCGTTACCCGCTTCTGTCGAATTTGCCGGCGGGACGGGTACCTGGTATTATGAGCCTCAGGCACGGAAAATCGTCGTCAGTCTGCCTTCGAAACCCTGCAATACAGGCTGGGAAGTGAGAATCAAGAACCCCTAAATCCATTCAATTCGTTTTTATGAAAGTGTATCTTCTTCTTTGGGCAACCTTTTGTTGCCAGTTAGCGTATTCACAGGCCGGGTGGCAGATCACGGGCGAAGCCGTCCCTGGAGGGAGCGCCCAGATGACGCCAACCGATACCCGGACATTCAGTTATGTGGGACATCTTTCCAGCCAGTGGTTCAAGCTGTCGGACGGAACAGCCCGCTACGTACCGAGCTGCGGTGACAGTGATCCCCTGGGACAGACTGTCACCCTGCGCAGCGAAACAGCTCTCTCCGAAACAGGTTTCCGCATCCGCTATGTGAAAGAAACGGACTTCTTCCGGATCACCCTTGTGGAAAACGAGGCGGAGGCACAAATCACCGTCGAGCGTGAAACGCCTCCAAACTATCTGTATCTCGTCGGAGGCCCGGTGAATACCCACGACCCGAACTGGTCGCTGGACGACGCAGTCGAACTGGAACGCGACACGGAAAATCCTTTTCTCTTCCACTATAAGGGCTATTTGGTGTACAATACCTTCGGTGACGAAGGAGGCAACGTCAAATTCCTGTCGGGACGGGCATGGGATCCCGCCTGGCATCCGGCAGGAACAGGCAACGTTCCGCTGTCGCAAGCCCTGAAAACGCCCGCCGAGATGCGATCCGGCGGCGCGGATACCAAATGGACAATCCCGGCAAACGGAACGGGAAACGGTTATTATGAAATCTCCCTCAACACGCTGAACGAAACCATTTGCGTGGATTCTTTCCTCCATTCCCCCGAAGCGTATCCCGTAAAAGTCTTTATCACCGGCGATGCCATGCCCTGCGGCTGGGTAAACGATTACCCGGAAGTCATGATGCCGGTTGCCGGACAGTACGGCGTGTATTCCTGGTCGGGAACTGCGTCACCGGGAGAGTTCAAATTCCTGAAAGCCAGAGGAACCTGGGGACGGTGCTACGCAGCAACCACACCCGGCGAACCGGTCGTGTTCAATCAGCCGCACCGCATTGTGTATGAAGAATACCTTTCCGGGAACGGTAACGACTACAAGTTTGTCATCTCCGGGGAGGAAAACTGCACGATAACCGCCGACCTGGTGAAAATGGAAATGACCGTGAGCAAAGAAGGTGAAACAGCGCTCCGTCCTGTAACAGCAGGCGACGCCGTCCGTATCCGGTACGACCGGCAGACGCGCCTCCTGCACATCGACGCCCCGGACATCGAACCCGGAACTGCCGTTGTCACCCTGTTCAACATGAATGGCATTACGCTTGTCCGCCGCACATGGAACGGCACGTTCTCCGTAACCCTCCCGCCCGGAATCTACGGCGTAGCCGTATCCGGTGCAGGGAACCTGTCACGCAACAAAATAGTGTTATATTAAGCCTGTCATTGCGGCCTCCGAGCCGCAATCCCCTGATTAATGCACTTAACAGAAGGGGATTGCGGGTCAAGCCCGCAATGACAAAAGAATGAAACTTATAATCATTGTTTTCGGTAAAACAATTTACAATTTATTCATTAATCACTTATTTATTTATCATGAAACGACTTATTACAGTATTCGTATTTTCAGTAGCGCTTCTTTCATTACAGGCGCAGTTTGTAGATTTCCAGACAGAAATTTGGAAAGGTGTTTTTGCTGCCGGCGATATTGACAGCGACGGCGATTTGGATGTCATTGTCAGCGGCGATGCGCCGGGCGACATTGAAGCAGGCGCAATTCTGTTGAACGATGGCACAGGTATTTTTACCGTGCAAGCAGAAAATCGCGTGATTACAGCAGGACGCGCCGGCAATATCCATTGGGGCGATATTGACGGCGATGGCGATTTGGATGTCATTTTTGCCG
>JAISOP010000019.1 GCA_031275525.1 Tannerella sp. | reverse complement strand
CAGATAGATATTGGTGGAAAAGCTGAATTTATTGACGTTGGCCGAGACGTAGGCGTTGGCCCCGTATCCTCCGCGCGAATTGGCATTGGCGCCGAGGCTTCCGGTGTATCCGTCATTCGTATTCTTGGCCGTTATGATGTTGATAATCCCCCCGACGCCTTCCGCTTCGTATTTGGAGGAGGGATTGGTGATGACTTCAATGTCCTTGATGCTATTGGCCGGCATGCTCTTGATGACCTCTTTGAAGTTATTGGACATCAGGCTGGAGCTTTTGCCGTTCACGAGCACTTTATAATTGGACTGCCCGTTCAGCGTGACATTGTCCTCGGCATCGACGGAGAGCAGCGGCACCTTCCGGATCATTTCCAGCAGGGAATTGGTTTTTGCGTCGGGATCCGCTTCGACGCTGTACACCAGCTTGTCCGGATCGCTCTTGATGAGCGGCCTCTGCGCCGAGACGGTCACTTCACCCAACTCCACGCCCTCCTTCAGTTCGATGATTCCGACGTCCACGGCCGGCTGTCCCTCTTCTACGGCAACGTCCTTTTCCGCCGCCGAAAAGCCAAGGGCCGAAAGCAGTAATTTATAGTTCCCGGCCCGGTTCAACCGGAGGCTAAAACATCCCGACTCATCCGAGGCCAGCCTGGTGACGACCCTTGCGCTGTCGTCCTGTAGCGTAATCGTGGCAAAGGCCACCTCCTCGCCGCTTCCCTCTATCCGGATGCACCCTTTCAGCGTGATCCCCTGCTGATCCTTCTGCGCTCCGGCAAAAAAGACTGCCATGCATGTCATGACTGCCGTCATCATCATTTTCTTTCTCATTTTGCTTGCTTTTTATTTGTCATTTTTTATTCTTACAGTGACCATTAACGTTCCCGCAGTGTTTCAAATTAATTTCCCGATCCCGGTCAATGCCGCGCAAATATACGATTACCCTACCGCCAGAAGCCCGTCTGGATACCAAAAGAGGTTATTTGTTTCTATTTAACGTTTAACGCAAGCCGACAAAGATTCAAGGGTTCAATGATTATCGCATTTGCTCCGGCTCCGCAGGGCTTTAGCCCAATGCTCCCCTTATTGCCGTCTGCTTTAGCTGACGGGGGGGTGTTCAAATTCCAGGTTATGGCAAAGGGGGGCGTTATGTTTCCTTTTCCGTCTTTTGTTTGTTCCTGCGCCAGAGTTGGTAGGAATTAATGATGTTTTGCCACAGAATATAGGTAGCTGGGGCGATGCTGACTAAGGGATGCAGATAGGTTTGCGCCATCCAGAGCGCCAGGATCGTATTTTTCTGTCCCAGACCTTGCCCCGAAGAGATGGGGTCGCCATATCGCCGTCCGATGCATCGACCGGTAAGGAATTGCAGGCAGCAAATCACCAGGGAGACGACGGCCAGTCCGAGGGCTGTTTGCAGATTGGCGGTTCCGCGGTTGAGCATGTCATGGACGGTGATACCCGTCACAATCGCTAAGGCGATCGTCCAGAGATAAAACGTCAGTTTCGGTATGTTCAGCAGCGTCCTGTGCACTTTCGGCGCCCACAGCCTCAGCCCGAACGCGACGAGTAGCGGCAGGATCAGTAGCGGAAAAACCTTACGGCAGATATACCAGACGGATAGCAGGAAGGGCAGGTCTTCGTGTTGGCCGATCATCGCAAACTCCACCGGCGCCACCATCGCCACGGCTACGTTACAAAACAAAACGTAGGCCGTCAGAAAGCCCACATTACCTCCCAACATGCCGGTAATCACCGCGGCGGCCGTGGCGGTGGGGGCCAGGACGCAGAGCATTGCTCCCTGTGCCGCCACCTCGTCAAGCGGACGAAGCAGCATATAAATCAGCGCGCTCCCTGCCAGTTGAATCAGTAGAAGCCAGATATGGGCGCGATGAAACCGGATGTCTTTCCAGGACATTTTGCAAAAGGTGATGAGCAACATCAAAAAGATGAGGTAGGGCGTCAAGAAGGAAAGGCGCCCCATCCACGTATGAGTCAACGCTCCGGCCGTCATTGCGAGGGGGAGCGTCCATTCCTTGATAAACTTCAACACGTCCTTCCCGGATTTCCGAATCCTTGCATTTTAATCCCTTGCCGGGATGTATTGTACAAAGGCTTCGATTGCTTCATAGGAGGCCAGGCCGAGTTTCTGGTAAAGTTCGGCGGTTGCGCGGTTGCGGTCTTCGGCGCGTTGCCAGAAAAGGCGTTCATCGTCGCCGAGGAATGGGGCGCTTTCGGCCTGCGACTGGTGCTTGAGGATGGCATTTCGTTTGAAGCGCAGTTCCTCCGGGCTGATGGGCACTGCCATTTCGATGTGGTCCATCTCCCATTCCGCCCATGCGCCACGGTACATCCAGATACGGCATTGTTTCAGCCAGTTTTCGTCTTTCAGGTCGTCAACAGCCGCCAAGACCGCATCCAGACAAACTTTGTGTGTTCCGTGCGGATCGGACAGGTCGGCGGCCACAAACATCTGATCCGGACGGATGTCCACAAGCAGTTTCTTGATGATGTCGATATCCGCTTCGCTCAAGTTGTTTTTCTTGATCATCCCCGTTTCATAAAAGGGCAAATCCAGGAAATGGACATTTTCGTCCTTCACGCCCGAATAACGGCAGGCGGTACGCGCCTCTTCGCGGCGGATCGTTCCTTTCACGAAAAGGACATCCGGAGGTTCCGGTCGTCCGGAGGTTTTTTCGTAGCGCAGGAAACGGATGATCTCTTCGGCCTTGCGCTTTACGGTTTCATCCGCCGTATATTTTGAGCAGACATCGCGCAGGTATTCGCAGTATCGGATAACTTCCTCGTCGCCGACGGCAATGTTGCCGGAAGTCTGGTAGGCCACATGCACCTCGTGATGCTGGTCACAGAGCCGGCGGAGGGTTCCGCCCATCGAAATCACGTCGTCGTCCGGATGCGGGCTGAACACAATGACCTTCTTCGGATAAGGTGTCGCGCGTTCCGGGCGGTTGGAATCATCGGCATTCGGTTTACCGCCCGGCCAGCCCGTGATCGTATGCTGAATGTCGTTAAATATCTTGATGTTTACATTATAGGCCGAACCCCACAGGGCAATCAGTTCGCCGAGTTCATGTTCGATATAATCCTTGTTGGTCAGTTTCAGGATCGGCTTACCGGTGAGGCCGCACAGCCAGACAATCGCCCGGCGGATCAGTTTGTTGTCCCATTCGCAGGTGGAGACAAGCCAGGGATAACTGATGCGGGTCAACTCGCCCACCGCCTGCAAGTCGGCAATGAGTTTGGCCCCCGTATGATTTTGCAGATAGGCGGCGGGGAGAGCGCCGTTCGGCGTGTCTTCCACTAAGCAGCGGACATCGCGCGATTTCCCTTCGCCCCAGGCCACCAGGAGGATGTTTTTAGCTTTCAGAATGGTGCCCAGTCCCATGGTAACCACGCTGAAGGGCACCTGACTGAATGCCCGGGCGGCTTTCTTGCGCGACTCGTTGTCCAGCATCACCAAATGGGTGCGCAAGCTGACGGACGAGCCTGGGCCGTTGAACCCAATGCCGCCCGAATGACCGACGCCGGAGACCAGGTAATCTATGCCGCCGGCGGCTTCAATCTGCTTGTCGTATCCCCGGTAAAGGTCGTGGATAGAATCTTCGTTCATGAACCGGTCGGGGTAATGAACGTTGGCGGGATCAATGTCCACGTGATCCAGAAATCCTTCCTTCAGCCGCGCTAAATTGCCGGCAGCCGTGCCCTCGAGTGGATAAAATTCGTAGATCAGGAAGATGATTACCTTTTTAAAACTCAGCTGTTCCTCGCGATAAAGCCGTATCCATTCGGCAAATATCTTGCGCAGGGAACGCCCGCCCGACAGCGCCAGCACGAAAGGGCACGACCGGTCCCGGCTGAACCGGATTTGTTCGGCCACCTCCTCGGCCACAGCCCGGGCGCCCTCTTCATCCTGCCGGTAGATAAACGTTGGTATTTTCTCGAAACGCGCAAGTACCGAATATTCATAGGCGTTTTCCGGTTGATAAAACCGTTTCGGTATTTTCGTCAACGTAATTTTTGAACTCATATTTGTCTTCATAACTCATGTAATTTTCTGTGGCAAAGTTACGATATTTCACCGGAAAAAGATTCAGCCTTTTACCCCCCCCTCCGGCTGCATTTTATACCGCACGCGGTGTGGTTTTGTACACAGATTTCATCCCGCAGGGGAATCAACCGGAGTGTCATGTCCTGAAATAGCTATACAGAGAAAAGGAGTAAAGAGATATGACAAAAAGGGTAAAGACGTACAATCGGTACAGTATTTGTTTTAAAGAACAAATAATCGAAGAGGTGTCCCGAGGTTCGAGTATAAGTGAAGTAAGTCGTCGCTATGGGATCAAGGGCGCCTCAACGGTACAGGGTTGGCTAAAGAAATATGGCCGGGAAGAATTATTGGTGGTGATATAAAAAGTATGCTGTTGTAAAGGATTGGCAATCAGTGGAAGAGATTGTATTTTTGTATATGCAAATAAAAAGAACCCTTCACTGCCCCGATTGCCGAAGTACAAGAAT
>JAISOP010000004.1 GCA_031275525.1 Tannerella sp. | reverse complement strand
ATTCTCAATTCTCATCCCGTCTATATTGGGTCGTGCGTACTCGTAGGGGCGTATCGCATACGCCCTCATGGTCCAATAAGAGGCTTTTGAGACAGCCTCCTGCATTAGTCTCGCCGACGAGGATGCATTAGGGAAGCCGCTGTCCCGGGAAGGCAGCTTCCCAAGACATTCTTTTGATTTGAATGGATGACAAAGGAATGCGCAAAATTCATAGCGCCTCCATTTCCTGTTTTGCCCGTAAAATACCTATCTTTGTGACCCTAAACTAAGTTGAAATAAAATATGACAACACCGCAATTCAAGTATCAGGAGCCTTTTCCGATGGGGAAGGACGATACCGAATATTATCTGCTCACCGGAGAGCATGTTTCCACAACCGTTTTTGAGGGCAAAGAAATCGTGAAAGCAGAGGCCGAGGGGCTGACCCTGCTGGCGAAGACGGCGTTTCGCGACGCCGCTTTCCTGCTGCGTACCGAACACCAGCGGCAGGTGGCCGCCATCCTCGACGACCCCGAAGCGAGCGAAAACGACCGCTTCGTTGCCCTCACCTTCCTGCGCAACGCCGAAGTGTCGGCCAAAGGCAAACTGCCTTTCTGCCAGGATACGGGCACGGCCGTCATCATCGGCCGCAAAGGACAGCAGGTCCGGACGGAAGGCGACGACGCCGAGGCCCTCTCGAAGGGTGTTTACCTGACCTATACGGAAGAAAACCTGCGCTATTCGCAGAACGTACCGCTGGACATGTACCGCGAGGTCAACACGCGCTGCAACCTGCCGGCCCAGATCGACCTCTACGCCGACCGCGGCGCCGAATACCGCTTCCTCTGCATCGCCAAGGGCGGCGGATCGGCCAACAAGACCTACCTCTTCCAGGAGACCCGGGCGCTGCTGAATCCCGACACGCTGCTCTCTTTCCTGGTCGCAAAGATGAAGACGCTGGGCACGGCCGCCTGCCCGCCCTATCACCTGGCGTTCGTCATCGGCGGCACGTCGGCCGAAACCAACCTGAAGACCGTCAAGCTGGCCTCGGCACACTACTACGACCACCTGCCCACCGAAGGCAACGAAGGCGGACAGGCTTTTCGCGACCTCGCGCTCGAACGGCAACTGCTCGACGAGGCCCACCGCATCGGGCTGGGTGCGCAGTTCGGAGGCAAATACTTTGCACACGACGTCCGGGTGATCCGCCTGCCGCGCCACGGCGCCTCGTGCCCCGTCGGGATGGGCGTCTCCTGTTCGGCCGACCGCAACATCAAGGCCAAAATCAACCGCGACGGCATCTGGATCGAAAAGTTGGAAGACAACCCCGGACGCTTCATCCCCGAATCCCTGCGCCGGGCGGGTGAAGGCCAAGGCGTCCGCATCGACCTGAACCGCCCGATGACCGAAATCCTGCGGGAACTGGACAAATACCCCGTTGCCACCCGCCTCTCGCTCAACGGCGCCATCATCGTGGGCCGCGACATCGCCCACGCCAAACTCAAGGAACGCCTCGACCGCGGCGAAGGCCTCCCCTCCTACCTCAAAGACCATCCGATCTATTACGCCGGCCCCGCCAAGACGCCGGCAGGCATGGCCTCCGGATCGTTCGGCCCGACAACGGCCGGGCGGATGGATTCCTACGTCGATCTTTTCCAGTCGCACGGCGGCAGCCTGGTGATGATTGCCAAGGGAAACCGCAGCCAGCAGGTGACCGACGCCTGCCGGAAGTACGGCGGCTTCTACCTGGGCAGCATCGGCGGCCCGGCAGCCGTCCTGGCGCTCGAAAGCATCAGGAAGGTGGAATGTCTAGAATATCCCGAACTGGGTATGGAAGCCGTCTGGAAAATCGAAGTCGAGAACTTCCCCGCCTTTATCCTGGTAGACAACAAGGGGAACGACTTCTTCAAGCAACTCTAAGCGGTCGCCCTGCCGGAAGCGGCGGAGGCACATCCTCCGCTCGCCGGCAGGCGAGGCGGCTTGTCGCAACGAAAACAGATACGTATCTTTGTCGTATATAAAAAAGAACATGGTATGAACGAAAGAGAGTTGGAAAAACTGATTGTAGATATAAAGACTTATTCGGAAGAAGCATTAAATACGCCGGAAAAGTCGCGTGCCTTTTTGATGCGTGCAGGTATTGTGGATGAAAACGGAGAACTGACGGAACCTTACCGCCCAACCGGAAATGAAGAGGATGAAATTTCATACCGTTATCCGTCGGGGCATAAAAATACCCATCGCCATGTATACCAGGAGCCGTAACCTTGTCATCGGGTTTCATGGATGCGACCGCTCCGTGCGGGACGAGATTATCGCCGGGAAATCGTTTATGAAAAGAAGCAACAACGATTACGACTGGCTGGGTAACGGTTTCTATTTCTGGGAAAACAACTTGTCGCGTGCGCTGATTTTTGCCGGAGAAAAACGGGAAAGAGAACCGAATAAAATAAAAGAATCGGATGTAGTAGGCGCTTTTATTGACTTGGGATATTGTTTGGACTTGCTGGATGCTTCTTTCCTTTCACTATTGAAAGTGTCGTAACTACTCAGGTACTTCAAAACAAGGGAAATTCTCAAAGGGAAAATGCTTAAAAAGAAAAAAACACTTATCTTTGCGCTGTGGAAGAAATGATACAGATACGACGTTCGGAATATGA
>JAISOP010000332.1 GCA_031275525.1 Tannerella sp. | reverse complement strand
AGTGAGGGTGAGCGTTTTCACTAACCACTAACCACTAACCACTACTTAATATACCCCTTGTATGGTATTGGCATTTATTTTTGTCCCCTTTAATTTTGCCGCCTGATTTGGTGAGACATTTATGTGTAAGGAAGTAAAGGTAAAAAGAGCCATTTTGAGGGTCATCAGTCGGTGCAGTCCCCTGGCGGTAATACAGGTAAGGGAGGCGTTTTCGTTTTTCCCGGAGATACGTTACCGGCTGGAGACGCTTGAATCGTTCGGCGACAAAAACCGGCAAATCCCGTTGTTGGACGGAGCGGCGGAAGGGATGCCCGATTTCTTTACCCGTGAACTGGACGAACGGTTGATCGGAAACGAGGCCGATGTAGCTGTTCATTCTGCCAAAGACCTCCCCTATCCCCTGCCTTCGGAACTGGAAGTCTATGCCCTGCTGGAGGCGGCAAACCAAACCGACGCGCTGGTAAGCAAAGGGCGCCTGCCGCTGGAAGGTTTGCCGCCGGGCGCCCGGGTGGGGACGAGTTCCGCCACGCGCAGGGACGAACTTTTGCAACGCCGTCCGGACCTGGAAATTGTAAGTATTCGCGGTTCCATCGGCGAACGCGTCGCGCAAGTGGACAACGGCTATGTGGACGCGCTGGTCGTGGCCACCTGCGCCCTGAAACGGCTGGGCATGGACGACCGGATTGCCGGGATACTGCCCTTTCGGACGCATCCCTTGCAGGGACATCTGGCCCTCGTGGGACGGAAAGACCGTCCGGAGGTCAAGGCGCTGTTTGCTTCGTGCGACCTTCGCCGTTCCCGTTACGGAAAGGTGACGCTGGTCGGGTTCGGCCCCGGCAATCCCGACTTGCTGACCCTGGGAGGCGACAGGGCGCTGGCACAGGCGGACGTGATTTTTTATGACCACCTGACCAACCCCTCCTTCCTCTCCCGTTATCCGGGCGAGAAGGTCTGTGTCGGCAAGCGAAAAGGTGCGCACCGTTTCCCTCAGGACGAAATCAACGAACTTGTTTACCGGGCGGCTGCTTCCGGTAAGTATACGGTCAGGCTCAAGGGCGGCGACCCGATGATTTTTGCACGCGGACGGGAAGAACTCGACTTCCTGCAAAGCCGTCTGATAGAGGTCGCCGTCATTCCGGGCATCTCGTCGGGCATGGCGCTGGCCGCCTGCACCCACATCCCGCTGACGCATCGCGGGAGGGCCTCGTCCGTCGCGTTTGTCACCGGACATGCGGGTGCGGAGGCGCCGGTCCCCGATGCCGACACACTGGTCTATTACATGGGCGGAAGCCAGGTGTCCGCCATTGCCGCGAAGCTGATTGCCGCCGGACGGAGCGAAGACCTGCCGGTCGCGCTGGCACACCATGTTTCGCTGCCCGGCCAGCAGGTGTATTATTCTTCGCTGAAGGAATTGCAACATTCGGTCTTTCATTATCCGACCCCCCTCCTCATGGTCGTGGGCGAGGTGGTCGCCTTCGAAAACGGCGAACGCTACAAACAGCCGGTACTGGTGACCGGTACTTCCACACGGGAATATGCCCGTTACACAAACCTCACGCATACGCCCCTGATTCAAATCGAAAGGATTCCCCGGAACCGGCCGCTGGCCGTAGCGCTGGACCTCATCCGGTCGTTCGACTGGCTGGTGTTCACCAGTCGCTACGGGGTACAGGCCTTCTTTGACGCCTGCCGGAAACGGGGTATCGACCTCCGCGCTTTGGCCGGTCTGAGGGTGGCCTCGGTCGGAAAAACGACCTCGTCCGCGCTTCGCAGCTATGGCATTTATCCCGACCTCCAGCCCGAAAACGAATCGGCGGAGGGACTGGTACATGCTTTTGCGGCGACGGGCCTGACCGCTCAGCGCATCCTCCTGCCCCGCTCGGACAGGGGACTGCGGTATCTTCCGGAGGCGCTGGCCGGACAGGGGCACGAGGTGACGGACCTGCCGGTTTACCGTAACCGGGTGAACGCCCGGGCAGAGCGAACCGACCTGTCGCGTTTCGCAAAGATTATATTCACCTCGCCTTCGGGGGTGGACGCCTTTATCCGGCTGTATGGCGCCCTTCCTTCGGGCGTGCAGCTGGTGGCCAGGGGAAAGACTACCGGAGATAAACTGAAATCCGAATGGAATGAAACGGTTTAGTATCTACAGAACCACGCAGGAGGTACGCGACCGCTACGCCGAGGTAAGCCTCTCGGCCGCCGATTTCATCTACCCTTATTTTGTGACGGAGGGTGAAGGCGTCCGGCAGGAAATTGCGACGATGGACGGCATTTACCGCCTGTCGATAGACCGGTTGCTGGAAGACGTCGCCACGCTGGGCGTGTCGGGCATCGACAAGGTGTTGCTTTTCGGCGTGATTGCCGATGCCCGGAAAGACGAACGCGGCAGCGAGGGAACATCGCCCGACAGCCTTATCTGCCGGGCGGTACGCGCCCTCAAACGGCGCTTTCCCGAGGTGACGGTCTTTACGGATGTCTGCCTGTGCGAATACACGTCGCACGGCCATTGCGGACTGATTCGGCAGCACGACGTGGACAACGACGCAACGCTGCCGCTGCTGGCCGAAATGGCGTATCAACATGCGGCGGCGGGCGCCGATTTCGTCGCGCCCTCCGCCATGATGGACGGACAGGTAGAGGCCATCCGGGAACGCCTCGACCGCGCAGGTCTCGCCACCCGTATCCTGGGTTATTCGGCCAAGTATGCCTCGGCCTTTTACGGCCCCTTTCGCGACGCGGCCGGTTCGACGCCTGCCTTCGGCGACCGCAAGACCTATCAAATGGACTTCCGTACCATCACCCAGGGGCTGGACGAAATGGCCGCCGACATCGAAGAAGGCGCGGACTGGGTGATGGTCAAGCCTGCTATGGCGTACCTGGACATGGTACAGCGGGCGGCGGTTCGTTTCCCCGGCCGGACGCTTGTCGCCTATCAGGTCTCGGGCGAATACGCCATGCTCAAGCACGGCGCCAAAGCCGGCTTTTTCGACGAACAGCGTATCTTCCTCGAAACCCTGACCGCCATCAAACGAGCCGGCGCAAACTACATCATCTCCTATTATGCAAAAGATTTAATGATTCAATGATTCAAAAACTCACTCATAACTAATTTATGCGGCTTACCCATTTGAAAGAACTGGAATCGGAATCTACCTACGTCATCCGCGAAGTGGCGGCACAGTTTGAACGACCCGTGCTGCTGTTTTCCGGAGGGAAGGATTCCATCGTCATGGCGCATCTGGCAGCCGGAGCGTTCTATCCGGCGGCCATTCCGTTCCCGTTTCTGCACATCGACACGGGACATAACTTTGAAGAAACGCTCGTTTTCCGCGACAACCTGGTGGAACGGCTGGGCGTACGGTTGATTGTCGGCTCCGTACAGGAATCTATCGACGCCGGCCGCGTCGCGGAAGAAACCGGATACAACGCCAGCCGCAACAAACTGCAAACCGTCACCTTGCTGGATGCGCTCGAAAAATACCGGTTCGACGCGGCGCTGGGCGGCGCCCGGCGCGACGAGGAAAAGGCGCGCGCCAAGGAACGTTTCTTTTCCCACCGCGACGAGTTCGGACAGTGGGACCCCAAGAACCAGCGTCCCGAACTGTGGAATATTTTCAACGGTAAAAAACAGCCGGGCGAGCATTTCCGCGTTTTCCCCCTGAGCAACTGGACGGAGATGGACATCTGGCAATACATCCTGCAGGAAGGCATCGAACTGCCCAGCCTGTACTACACGCACGAACGCGACGTGTTCGAACGCGACGGCGCCTGGCTGGCCTGGTACCCCTTCATGAGGCTTAAACCGGGTGAACAGGTGGTACGGAAACGGATTCGCTGCCGCACCATCGGCGACATCACCTGCACCGGACTGACCGTCTCCGAAGCCCATACGCTGGAGGAGATCGTGAACGAGATTGCCTCGTCGCGCGTGACCGAACGCGGCGGCCGGTCGGACGACAAACGCTCCGAGGCTGCCATGGAAGACCGCAAAAAGGCAGGATACTTTTGAACCTTTCCCCGCTAACTGCTAACTGCTAACTGCTAACTACCCAATATGAACGGATATCTGGATATGGAACTGCTGCGCTTCACGACGGCCGGCAGTGTGGACGACGGCAAGAGTACCCTGATTGGCCGGCTACTCTACGACAGCAAATCAATCTTTGAGGACCAGTTCGAAGCCGTCCGGGCCGCCAGCGAACGGATGGGAAACGAGGCCGTCAACCTCGCCCTGCTGACCGACGGCCTGCGCGCCGAACGCGAACAGGGCATCACCATCGACGTCGCCTACCGTTATTTCGCTACGCCCAAGCGCAAATTCATCATTGCCGACACGCCGGGGCACATCGAATACACGCGCAACATGGTTACCGGCGCCTCGACCGCCGACGCCGCCGTCATCCTTGTCGATGCCCGCAACGGCATCATCGAACAGACCAAACGTCATTCCTACATCGCCTCGCTGCTGCAACTGCCGCACGTCATCGTCGCCGTCAACAAGATGGACCTGGTCGATTTTTCGGAAGACGTTTTCCGCCGCATAAAGACCGGCTATCAAGCGATTGCCGCCAGGTTGAACCTCAAGCAGGTGCACTACCTGCCCATCTCCGCCCTCGACGGCGACAACGTGGTGAAGCCTTCGGAACGCATGACCTGGTACACCGGCAAAACCTTGCTGCACCTGCTGGAAACGCTTCCGCTCAAGGAAACGCTCGACCGCTTGCCGGCGCGCTTCCCGGTGCAGTACGTCATCCGTCCGCAAAATGACCGCTTCCGCGACTACCGGGCCTATGCCGGGCGGATTGCCTCCGGAACCTTCCGCGTGGGCGACGCCGTCACCATCCTCCCTTCCTTCACCCGCTCGACGGTCAAGGCCATCGACCAGGCCGGGCATTCGCCGGACGAAGCCGTATCGCCGCAGTCGGTAGCCATCCGGCTGAACGACAACCTGGATGTCAGCCGGGGGGATATGATTGTCCACAGCCATGAACTGCCCCGGGTCAACACGCAAATCTCGCTGCTGGTCTGCTGGCTCAACCACCGTCCGCTCAGCATCGGCGCCAAATACATCCTCCGCCATACAACGGACGAGTTGTTCGGGATTGTCCGGGACGTGTATTTCAAGGTGAATATCAACACGCTTGAAAACATCCTCGACGACAAGACGGTCCGGGCGAATGACATTGCGCACATCGCCCTCAAAACCTCCCGGCCCCTCAAATACGATCTCTATGAGCAGAACCGTATCACGGGCAGCCTGGTGCTGATAGACGAAGCTACGCTTGAGACCGTCGGCGCCGGCATGATTGTCGAACAACTGGAAGACCGGACGTATGCCATCTGACGGACGCCATTTGACGGAAAGGGCGGAAGAAGCCGGACGGCTGAACGAACGCTTCGACGGCCAACCGGCCACGGAGGTACTGTCCCGCTTTCTCGACACCTACTGCGGACGCATCGCCCTGGCGTCGAGCATGGGGCCGGAAGACCAGGTCTTGACGGACATGATACTGAAAATCGACCGCAACGCCCGTATCTTCACCATCGACACGGGGCGGCTGTTTCCCGAAACCTATTCGCTGATTGACCGCACCAACCTGCACTACGACATCCGGCTGGACGTCTATTTTCCGCAGCATGTTCCGCTCGAAGCGTACGTGAAACAGCACGGCGTGAACGGCTTCTACGAGAGCGTGGAATGGCGGAAGGCGTGTTGCGGGGTACGGAAAATCGAGCCGCTCATGCGTGCCCTGTCCGCGCTGGACGTCTGGATATGCGGTCTCCGCCGGGAACAGTCCGTGACACGTACCGGCGTGCAGACGGTCGAGTGGGACGCTGCCCACGGCCTGATAAAACTCAATCCGCTGGCGCACTGGTCGGAGACGGACGTGTGGGACTACCTCCGGGCCAACGGGGTGCCCTACAACCTCCTGCACCGGCAAGGCTTTCCCAGCGTCGGATGCCAACCCTGCACCCGTGCGGTACAGCCCGGCGAAGACGTCCGCGCCGGCCGCTGGTGGTGGGAAAAACCCGAACACCGGGAATGCGGACTGCATGTCGATTAATCCTTCCCCTTCATGAATCATTGTTTTTTACCTGTTTCCATCCGTATTGACGGCAAGGCGATTGTCCTGATCGGCGGGGGCCGGGTGGCGCTTCACAAGGCGGTACTCCTGAGCCGGTTTACGCAGACGGCCAAAGTCGTTGCGCCGGAATTTGACCCGGGCTTTGCCTCCGTTCCCTTTGAACGGATAGGCAAGCATTATGAGCCGGCGGATTTGGACGGCGCCTGGCTGGTCTATATCTGTACCGGAGATCGGGCATTGAATGCCGAGGTCAAAGCCGAATGTGAGCGCCGCGGCGTCCTGGCCAGCGTTTGCGACGACCCGGCGCTGTGCGATTTCATCTCGCCGGCCATTCACAGGGAGGGAAACGTGACCCTCGCCGTCTCGTCCGACGCGAAAGACGTC
The DNA here is from genome assembly GCA_031275525.1 of Tannerella sp. Lineage (GTDB taxonomy): Bacteria > Bacteroidota > Bacteroidia > Bacteroidales > Tannerellaceae > Tannerella. The sequence continues at coordinate 1,500 of JAISOP010000332.1, read as the reverse complement.
CGTCGCTCCATCCGCATCCGCGACCGCATCAAACTATTGGTGGAAGAAGGCCGCCTGTCGCTCCAATGATACACTGTACACGCATCGACCATACGCGCTATTCGCTTGCCGAACGGGAACGGCTTGCGGCCGTGCTGCCGGCCGGGGAAACGCAACCGCAGGTAATGCTCCGTACCTGCAACCGGGTGGAACGCTACTGGGGCGAAGGCGACGTACCCGACACAACCCTCCGCCACCTCTACCGCGTGGCCTCCGGACTGGAATCGGGCCTGCCAGGTGAACGCGCCATCCAGGGACAGTTGAAGAATGCTTACCTGGAAGCCTGTGCCCTTCACAAACTCTCGGCCCAGATGCACCGCCTCTTTCAAACCGCCATTCATACCGGCAAACGGGTGCGCACCGAAACGAAGATTGCCGAAGGCGCCGTCTCGCACAGCCAGGTGACGGTCGATATTCTGAAGAAAACCTACCCGGACTTGAACCGGAAAGTAGTCGGCATCATCGGCGTGAACAAACTGACCGAAGACATCCTGAAGTTCCTGACCGATCGCCGGACGGTCACCGTTTTCCTCTCGAACCGGCATCTCGACAAGGCGGAAGCGCTGGCCGCCGCTTACGGCGCGCTGGCCGTCCCGCTACACGAAAAACGGCGGATGCTTGACCTCGCCGACGTGCTGATATGCGCCACCTCGGCCCCTCATACCATTATTCACAGCCACGATTTGCCGGGCGACAGGGAAATGCTGATCTTCGACCTGGCCTTTCCCCGCGACGTGGAGCCTGCGCTGGCCGGGCGAAAGGGTGTGACGCTGTTTGACCTGGAACAAATCGAACGGTTTGCGAAGACGAACCTGCAACTGCGTAGCGGCGAAATCGCAAAAGCCGAACGCCTCATTGAAGAAGAAATAAGGAAATACAGGGAATGGGAAGCCCGTTCCCTCCGAATACGAAAAACAGGATGCAGCGAATACATTCCGTAAAGGCCGGCGAAGAAGCCCGGCGATACCTGCCGGGAGGCGTCAACAGCCCGGTACGCGCATTGAGAAGCGTGGAGACGCCGCCGCTGTTCATTCGGAAAGCGCGGGGCGCAACGCTGACGGACGTGGACGGAAACCGTTTCACCGACTTCTGCCTCTCGTGGGGAGTCTTCCTCCTCGGCCACGGACATCCGTCCGTGAACCGGGCCGTCCGCGAGGCGCTCCGCAACGGAACGAGCTACGGTATCCCGTCGCTCGCCGAGACAGCCCTGGCCCGGATCGTCAACCGCCACGTCCCTTCGATGGAAAAAATCCGTTTCGTCAACTCCGGCACCGAAGCGGTGATGAGCGCCATACGCCTGGCACGCGGATTCACCGGGCGCGACCTGGTTGTCAAATTCGACGGATGCTACCACGGCCATGCCGACCACTTGCTGGTATCTGCCGGTTCGGGCGTATCCGGCCTTTCCGCCTCGTCGTCGGCCGGCGTACCGGACGCCTTCACCGCCTGTACAGTCAGCTT
>JAISOP010000315.1 GCA_031275525.1 Tannerella sp. | reverse complement strand
CCGGAGTAAATGCTTCCGCCGATGCTGGCATCGATGAGCAACGAGAGTTCAACGTTTTTATATGCAAAGCTGCTGGACAGTCCGCCCGTCCAATCGGGCGTATAGTGTCCAAGCACTTTGTTGTTCGGGTCCATTTGGGGTTTTCCGTCATTGCCCACAATGATATTGCCTGCGGCGTCGCGCTTGTAGGCAGTACCATAGAGCGCGCCGTACCGTTCGCCTACGGCAGCCACCACCTGTGCGCCCAGCGTACCGATCACATAATTTTCGAGCAGTCCTTCCTTATCCAGTTCTACCACCTTGCTCAGGTTGGTAGCATAGTTCAGCCCTAAATTCCATGTAAAATCCCTGACTTTTACCGGCACCACGTTCAGTTGTATTTCCAGGCCCCTATTGTTGATTTTACCGGCATTGATCAGTTGGTATTCATACCCGCTTGCCGACGAGGTTTGCACTTTTAATATCTGGTCAATGCTGTTCGTATTATAGTACGCAACGTCTAATTGCACCCGGTTACTAAACAGCCCCAGCTCAAGCCCCAGCTCGGTGGATTGCGTCTTTTCCGGACGAATATCGGGGTTGTTTTTTTGCTTGGAAGACGTTTGTATCGGGTTTCCGTTAAAAGCCGTCCGGATGTTATAGGTGGTAGCCAACTGGTAGGGGTCGGCGTCGCTTCCCACTTCCGCCCAACCTCCGCGCAGCTTTATAAAGTTCAGCGCGCTGCTTCGCAGCCCCAACAATTCCGACAGTACCAGACTTGCCGTTGCCGACGGGTAGAAGTACGAGCGATTGCTTCGCGGCAGGGTCGACGACCAGTCGTTGCGTCCGGTGAGGTAGAGGAACGCATAGTTTTTGTAGCCCAGTTGCGCGGAGGCAAAAAGGCTATACACCCTGAGCGCGCTATAATAGTTCGACGATTCCAACGGGTCTTTGGAGTTGGAAAGCGTGAACAGATCGGGCGCAGCCAGCTTGGTAGCCTTTTGGTAGTTGTTGGTATACGTATTGTTCCGCACATTAAAGCCGCCCAGAGCGTCCAGCGTGAAATCGTCCGAGAGGTTGCGCGTAAAGTTCAGGATAGCTTCCGTGTTATTCTCGCTGACGGTGTAAGCGTCTTCGGTGTATGAGCCGTCGGGCACGCCGTTCGTACCGGTTTTGATTTTATACTTCCGGCGGTCGTTGTAATAATCCGTTCCCGAGCGGAAGCGAAAATCCAACCCCTCTAACAGGTTTACGCTAAAATGCACGTCGCCGATAATCCGGTTGCGGTCCTGTTCTACCGTATTGTAATAGGCGCGCCAGTAGGGATTGCTGTAGTAGCTGTCGTTCCAGTTGCGATTCCAGTCCTTTTTCAGCTCCGCCATGTCCACCTGCCGGCCAAACCAGAGGAACTGCAACATCACGCCGGCGGCGCGCTGACCGTAAGAGCCGCCCGGCAGGTTGGGCGCATCGGTAATAATATAGTTCATGTTTGCCCCCACGTTAATCCGTTTTGTCAATTGGTAGTCGGCGCTGAACGTGAGGTTGGTCTTTTTAATTTTCGTATTGGGAACAGTACCTTTCTGGTCTTGATAGTTTACGCCCAAACGGAAATTGTATGTGTCGTTCGAGTTAGCGATAGCGATACCGTAGTCTTGTGTGATACCCGTTTCAAAGAAATCGCGCACATTATCGGGATGCGCTACCCAGGGCACGGGCACGCCGCTGGAATGAAACTGCGGTATCAGCCGTCCGTCCAGACGCGGACCCCAACTTTCATCGTAGCCGTCGTTCACGCCCCCGCCTTTTCCGTCTACATAGCTAAATTCCCCATTCGAACCTTGTCCGTATTCGTTTTGAAACTCCGCTAACGTGGCTATGGTAGCAAACGTCAGGCCGGTATTGACCGATACGCCCAGTCCTTTTTGCCCTTTGCCCGATTTGGTGGTGATGAGCACCACGCCGTGGGCTGCACGCGATCCGTATAAAGCGGCAGCGTTAGGGCCTTTCAGTACGTTTATGGATGCAATATCTTCGGAATTGAGGTCGGCTATGGTGTTCCTGAAATCGCGCGACTGGTTACCTCCGGCAGTGGAAGCAGGATACAGCTGCGAGTTGTCTACCGGCACGCCATCTACGATAAACAGCGGCTGGTTGTTGCCGGCGATGGAGGTCTCGCCGCGTATCACAATGCGCGACGACCCCATATCGCCCTGCGAATTAGTCGTTCGCACACCGGCCAGTTTCCCGGCCAGCGCATTGATAAGGTTCGTCTCCCTGTTCGCCTCCAGGGCGCTTCCTTTGATTTCCTGCGTAGCATAACCCAGCGATTTCTTTTCGCGACTTATGCCCAGGGCCGTCACGACCACCTCGTCCAGATAGACCGTAGAACCGACTAATGATATCAATAGCGGGGTGCCGGCGTCGTATACCTCCACGATCTGCGGCTTGTAGCCCAGAAAGCTGATTTCAAGCGTAACCGGCAATGAGGCGTCGGTAGACAGCACAAATTGCCCGTCCGCATCGGTGATTATGCCGGACGCAGTTGATTTAACGGCTACCGTAGCGCCGGCAACAGGCTCCTGCGTTTCTTTATCTATGACTGTTCCTTTTATATCGGTGGCGTACATTTCGGTTGCACAGAACAACAGCATCGCGAAGCCCGGAAAAAATCTTTTCCGAAGAAGAAACAAGGTTTTGTTTCTCCAATAAGTAATGAATGTATTTATCATAAGTTATAATTTTTTTTTTGCCGCCTTCCCCGCTGTTTTTTTCCGGAGACAGACACGCGAAGGCGGCTTTGGTTAGTATATTAAGTTAGAATACAATCGGGGGAGATGTCCGCGTCAAGCGCGGGATGACAGGCTTTTGACACACCCCGTTCGCCCGGCTTCCCTTACGGAGGCAGGCCCGAAAAGGTCAGGCCTGTCTCTGCGGATTTCATATAGATGTACCGGCTCATACTTTTATTAAACAACTGTTTCTATTTCTATTTTTTTCTGCAAAGATAGGCAGGCCGCAAGGCCGGGAAAATCCCATGAAAGAGGTATTTTCAAATATCTGCAACTTACGATACATACCGTGACACCGTTACGGATGGCTATAAACAACCGGATTTTCCGCCGGGTTGACCGGATAAAACAGGCGGTCTCTATATCCGGCTAACCCGTCTGAAAAACCGCGACAAGGTATAGCTAATTATTCGGACGACAAAGACAATATGAGAAAAACATCCGGTTCGGACGTGCGCCTCCATGCGTTTTTGAGTAAGGTCGACGTCAGGAAAGCGGTTCGTTGCGCTTCAGGATTTCCCGGATATCGTCATCGCTCAGGCCGGTAATCGCCCGGATTTTTTCTACGGACAGTTTGTTTTCACCGGCTGCCGTAACAATTCTTTCCAATTCTCCAGCACGTCCTTTTTCCACCCCTTCCTCCAGGCCTTTTTGCAATCCTTCGGCATGTCCTTTTGTTCATTCATGATCTTTCACGCCCCTTTCCGTGCGGACATAATCCCAGTAGCGATCGTACGCATCCGGTTCTCCCTCCGTAAAGGCGCCTTCTTTGCACAGGTCGAGCGCCTCCCGTATTTCCGGGCTTGATTCCAGATCGGCCGATACGTCTTGCGTCCGGTCTTCTATTTCATTGAGAAAACGAAGCCAGAGGACGGCCATCCGGCGATCTTTCCATTTCGAGGGCTTGAACTTGGGTAATTCGATCGCTACAAACTCCAGCCCTTCGATCACTTCGTCCGTGTTGTCGCGGTTGATGGTCCGGTAGTGGTGGTAGAACTCGTCGGTCGCATGATCGAACGTGTCATTGATGATCCCCAGGCCGTAAACCGGCTGGAGGAGATGATAGCTTTTCCCCCTGCCGATCTGACGGACGTATGCTTTCGAGGCGTTGAACACCAGCCGGCTTTTGAACAGGTCGCTCCAGTACATCTGCATCTCTACGATAAACTGCCGGCCGTGATTGTCGATACACCGGACGTCTACAATGGAGTTTTTGCCTAGGGGACTTTCGGGTACCTGCCCGGAGGATAAATATTCGATGCGTTCAATGAACCGCCCCGGATCCAGCGGCATCAGGGCGTTGAGGAAACTGATAAGCAGGGGGGATGTTCGCCGGTCTACCGACGTGTTCGGGACGAAATCGAGGATATAGAGCGAAGCGTCCACGCCGGCCATGACTTCGGCTATCTCGTAGTCCAGGCGGGCATTGCCGCTGAATCCCAGGTTGATGAACTCGCGATTGAAGCGCCTCGACAAAATGTTGGTATGCGCCATTCCCGGACGGGAGGCGCATCCTCCCTGTAAGATGCTGGAGCCGTAGCATACTGCCGGCTTGTCCCGGACAGGCAGGTTTACCTTGGGCTGGTCGATGCGGGCTGACGAATCGACGCCGATTTCCAGTGCGACGACTCCGTCGTAGAGGGATAAATAGAGCATGTACTCGCGTTCTTCCGGCGTCATGTTGGCGATGATGACGGTTTGGCTGGCCTTGCCTGTCGGACGGGCGCTGTTTACGAACGTCCAGCGATTGTCTTCGAGGCAGTAAAGGTCAAGTCCTCTGCTGCCGGTTGCCGTCATGTGGTTCATGCTGCCGTCGCGGGATGTTTCCCATTTGGCGGCAACGGAAGCGCTGTTCGTACGGAAACGGACGGCCAGGCCGGCGCTGTTTTTTCCCAGTCCCCAGACGTCTTTGCGCAAACGGTGTTTCAGCGTATCGGGAAGCCGTTCGTAACGTGTCTCCGTGTTTTGCGCGGCTTTTCCCAGGACGGGGAAAAGGGATGCGTCGGAATATGCCTGCTGGCTTTTCGCCGGCATAACCGAGGGGATAAACGCGCAGATGCAGGCTATAAATTTAATTTTCATCATTTCGGAGTTCCATTTTGCAGCCTGTATTTTTTCCCGAGAAAGCGATGCCCAGCAGAATGACTTTTCCGAGATAGCGGTTGTAATACCGGCGTTCGTGAATTTGCTTCATCGCCGCATGGAGGAGCGTCGGGAGGGGCTTTTGGGGGTCGTACTTTATTTCGGCGACGACGGTCAGGCCGGGCTGTTCCCAGACGAGGTCGGCGCGTCCGCGATTGTTCGGCGCCTCGCCGTAGACTTTGAAGCCAAGCATACGCATCCAGATCATCAGGATCGAATGATACCAGGCTTCGTCGGTTTTGCCGATTTCATACGGGACGGCGCCCGTCATGGCTTCGAGGCTCCGGGCGAGACCGGCTTCGTCGCAGGCTTTGATTTGCCGTTCCATCGTCTTGCGCAGGTTGTCGACATGCTGTTCGTCGGGATATTTCCCGTAAGCCAGCAGCAGATGCCTCATAAACGCACGGGTTATTTCCATGTTCGGTATGTCGAGCGTATAGCTCGGCTCGCCCTCGTCGTCCAGATGCATGGCTTTTATGGTCAGATAACCCGTTTGGAACAGCACGGGTATTTCGCCGATATTCGACGGTTCGTAGCCCTGGAAAACGCTGTCGTCGACCGTGACGCCTTCTGTGACGATCTCCGGGTTATTGCGGCGGCAGATGATGTCCATCAGGAACGTCGGCGTGCCGGTATGGAACCAGTAGGCGGAGAATAGCTTGACCCGGAAAAAGTGCATGGTCGAAAACGGATTGTATACCGCCGTCTGGCCGTCCCAGGTGTAGCCGTTGTACCAGTATCGGATGCGATCCAGGATCCATTCCCGCGTTTTTCCCTGGTATTCGGCGGCGCCGTCGACGTATTCGGGGAAGTTGCCTTCCAATTCTTCCTGCGTATAGCCGCAGATGGCGGCATACCGTCTGTCTAACGTAATATCCGTAAGATTGTTCAGCGCCGAAAAGACCGACAGTCCCGAAAATTTCGACACGCCCGTTATGAAGATAAATTCCAGGTATTGGTCGGCGCCTTTTATGACCTGGTAAAAGTCGTGGACCGCCCGGCGGACGTCTTGCAGGTCGGGTTTGAACAGGCGGCTTGTAACCGGCTTGTCGTATTCGTCTATCAACAGGACTACTTTTCGGCCGGTTTTATCATGCAAAAGCATGATCAATTCGTCGAAGCAGCCGGACGCCGCCGACGCCGTCAATGTGATTTGACAAGTTTGAGCGATCCTTTTCAGGTAGCCGGTCAGGTTTGTTTCCATTTCGTCCGGCGTGGAAAAGCTGATGAGCGTCCAGTCTATCCGGAGAACGGGATGGCGCCGCGACCAGTCCCACCGGTCGTAGATGTACAGTCCTTCGAACAGGTCTTTGCGGCCGCTGAACAAGGCGTCCAGCGTACTGATCAGGAGTGATTTCCCGAAGCGGCGCGGGCGCGAGAGGAAATAGATTTTCCCTTCCGATACGAGGCGGTAGATGATTTCCGTCTTATCCACGTATACGTAGTCTTTGCTGCGTATTTCTTCAAATGTTTGTATGCCTAAGGGTAATTTTTTCATGATGCGAATGTTTTATTGTGAACGGTTTTCCGGGCGGGCGGCGTTGAGGCTGACCGGCGCGGGCTTTTCCGGCAGCGTGGCCGACGAGAAGGCTTCGCGTCCGTCGATAAGGACGCGGAAGCCCTTTCCCCGGCGGTACCGTTTGCCGTCTTTGTCCCAGAGTATGGCGATGTCGTGGCCGTGATAGGACAGTCCGTCGAGGCAGAAATAGGGGAGGTCGGGCGGCGCCAGCGGGAAGACCGTGAACGTGTCGCCCTCGGCCGGGCGCATGCCGGCCAGTCCCGTTATCACCAGGTCGCAGAAGGTGGAGTGGTTGTAGTCCTTGCCGCGTTCTGCGCCGCCTTTTGCCGCCGACCAGGAGCCGTTTTCCCAGGTTTTCAGGCGGGTGCGCGCTATCCAGTCGCCGGTGAAGGGGTTCAGGTTTTCGTCGATCCAGGGGACGGCGACGCCCTTGTCGTTCTTCAGGCAGTGGCTTCCGGCATAGATTTTCAGCAGGGCGGCGTAGTCTTTCGGCGAGACGAAGCGCTGGCGCTGCTCGTTCAGCAGGTTGGCAAGGGCGGCGAGCGTGACGGAGGTGGCAAAGGGCCACGACGGGCCGTTCCACTGACATTCGTGGCCTTCGTAGGAGACGGCGAATCCGGGATGAAGCTGTTCGGCGGTCGTCGGGCCGTAAGGCGCATAGAAGTGCGCCGGATCCATCAAGAAGCGCCAGGCTTCGGCATACTCGGCTCCCGCCAGGCTGTAGTACCAGGGCGTGTAACCGTGCAACTCGCGCGCGCTGCACAGGCCGGCGCCTTCCGTGCGCGGGAGGACTTTGAAGAAGCGGGCTTCTGCGTCCCAGAGCGTTTGCAGCATGTTCGCCAGCAAGGCGTCCGCCTTTTTCGCGAACGCCTCGCCCGAGGGGTCGCCGAAGCGTTCGGCCATGGCGGCGATGGTTTGCGCTTCGGCGATCATGGCGGAGTTGATGGTCGCGCGGTAGCCGTCGGCGTTTTCGGCGCCGCAGATGGATACTTCCATGCCGTCGGCGCCGTCGTTTTGCCAGAAGAGGCCCTTTGCGGCGTCGAACCGTTCCTTTTCCCAGGCTTCGAAGTTCGCCTTCAGGTCGGGCAGGCAGGCGCGGAGGAGCGAATCGTCGCCTGTGACCAGGTAACAGTTATACAGGGCGCGGGCGACGGGGAAGGTGTACGTCCGCAGGCTGCCGCCGCCGCGCAGCCAGTAGCGCGCGTAGTCGTCGAGAAAGGCGCGGTTGCGCAGCCACCGGCCTTCGTTGTAGTGGTGCAGGGCGGGGCAGCTGATGCCGTTGTACTTCCCCGCCCAGGGAACGGGCGGGAGAAATTCGGTGACGATGTATCCGTCGGGCGTCTGCTTGAGGTGCTTGCGATACGTCCACCAGCGGAAGTAGTAGATTTCTTCGATTTGCCTGTCGGGATACTCGAACCGCGGGATATGGGCTGTCATGAAGTCCGCCGCCAGGCTGTTCGGAATCGCCTGCGCGACGAGTTCTTCGTCCGCAGCGTTAAAGCGCGCCACGTAGTCCCGGACAAGCGAAGCCGGGACGATCTCGCGCGCCGCCGCGCCGTGCGGATTCTGTCCGCACAGCGTACCGGCAAGCGCGCCGAGCAGGCAGGTTAATAAAAAACCGGTTCGTTTCATCGTTTCATTTTTGTTTAATGAGCCGGCAGGCGTTAAAAATCCAGTTCCTTGCGGTCGAAAACGGCCAGGCCGATCTGTTCCAGGCCGCCGTTCCGCCCGTTATACCATAGCAGCCAGCGGTCTTTCTCGCGGACGGCGAACGGCTTGTAGCAGGCGCTGGCGTCCCACGCGCCGGGCGTAGGGGCGATGATCGGGTTGCCTTCGTAGCGCGTCCAGGAGCCGATGCCGTCGGGCGACCGGGCGATGCCTATCTGCGCGTAATCCTCGTCGCGGAAGCCGATGTAGAACATCAGGTAGTCGTTTTCACGCCGGATGACCTGGCACGCCGTCACTTTGTGCTGCTCCCACAGGTTCGACGGGTCGGCGGCGAAGACCGGGTTTCCGGCATATTTCGTCCAGCGCAGGCCGTCCCTGCTGGTCGCGTAACCGATGGCGTTCGGCTCGTACTGTTCGCCGCCGGAGTACCACATTTTGAACAGGCCTTCCCGTTCGTCCCAGTCAACGTGCGGACACATGACGGAGGTCTTTTCCCACGGCAGTTCGGGCTGCAACACCGGCTCGGCGCTCTGGCGAATAAAACGGATGCCGTCCGTACTCACGGCATAGCCGATGCGCGAGCTGTCGCTCGTCTGACCGGTGTACCAGAGGTAATAGACGCCGTCTTTCTTCACGATGCCGGGGCGGTTGATATTTTTTTCCCAATACGTCTCGCTGTTGGGCGCAAGGACGATCTGCGGCTGCGTCCACAGCTTGCCGTCCTCGCTGGTCGACAGGGCCAGGCTGCTTTTCGGCCGCCACGAGTTATACATTTTATAGACGCCATCCTCTTTGAGTACCGATACGTCGAAGACCGTCCCCAAATCGCCGCCGCCGAGGACGGGATTGTTTTCATACTTCACCCACCGTGCGGCTTCTTTCCCGCCGCCGCACGCCGCCGTCAATGCCGACAGCGCAATAACCATCATAAAACTGCATTTGTTTGTCATACTCTTTTCGTTTTTGAATTTTTGAATTTTTAAATTTTAGGACAAAGATAATCATCTTTTCCATTTCCATTGTTATTATTTCAGCGTTCAGAGGCTGTCGCGTTCTACGGACGAACGCATCCCCTGCCTGCGACCGTTACCGTTCTTTGCGAAGGCGCGGCGCGAAAGATAATGTTTTATTTATTTGCACAGGTTAATATGGAATTGCTTACTTTACCGCCGCAATTCACTAAATATCGAAATTCAACGTATGCGGTTTTGTTTAAAACATATCTTTAAGCGTCTCGTCCGGCTCGTTGCGGACGGATGCGCGTCCATTCCCAACCGTGAACGCATGTTTACGCCTGTTAACGGGGGAGGGGGTAAATACCTCTTTTTCGATCTGTTAGAACATTATTTTAACTTATGTTCCCTAACGGGAAAGGAACGCCGCTGCCTGCCGTTGCGCAGGCGGGGGCGTTTTGCGTATGCCCAGGCATGGCCGGTACCCCGAAGCTGCCGCAGCCGGCGACCCCGGACGGCTGCGGAGTATGGCGCACCCTGCGCGTGGGGAATAAATTTCTTGAAAACAAATACCTGCAACCTGTCGACAATGACCGGATTAGGGTCGACAATGATTGAGTTAGGGTCGACAATAACCGGGTTAGGGTCGACAATGACCGGGTTATGGTCGACAATAATTGGGTCAGGGTCGACAATAATTGAGTCAGGGTCGACAATAATTGGGTCAGGGTCGACAATAATTGGGTCAGGGTCGACAATGATTGGGTCAGGGTCGACAATAATTGAGTTAGGGTCGACAATGACCGGGTTATGGTCGACAATAATTGGGTCAAGGTCGACAATAATTGAGTCAGGGTACACCATAAACGGGTTAGGGTACACCATAATTGAGTTAGGGTAAACCATAACCGGGTTGCGAGTACTAATATCTTGCAAGCAGATAAACAAAAGGAAATGACAGTCACGCTCGTCATTGCGGGCTTGACCCGCAATCTCCAAATCGCTTTTATGGCCTTGGGGGATTGCGGCTCGGAGGCCGCAATG
>JAISOP010000291.1 GCA_031275525.1 Tannerella sp. | reverse complement strand
TTCCCCGGGCGTTTCGTCCTGCTGAAGAAGCCCGGAGACAATGATTTTATGGCATGGTACCCCGCCATTCAGCAGCAATACGGCCTGGCGCCCTTCGTCACCATCGAAAAGCCCGACCCTTATGTGATGGTCAACCGCTATATCCGGGACGACCGTTCGGAGTTCTTCTTCTTTGTCAACGCCCACCTGCACCGCGAACACCGTACCCGGATTGCCTTCCCGAAGGCCGTCACCTCGGGCAAATTTCCCTGGGTATGGGATCCGGATACCGGCAAGCGTTACCGTATCGAACTCAACCCGCAGGGCGTTTTCGATCTGTACCTCGGGCCTGCCGATTCGCGTATCCTTGTTTTTGACGGGGAAGAAAAGGGCGAGCCGTGGCGTCCGCTGCCGGTCACGGGCGGAAACCTGCAAAAACTGGAAGGCTGGGACGTGGAACTGCGCCACAGCATGGACGGTTCGGTGAAAACCCTGCGGATGAACGAGCTGATAGACCTCAAGGAAACGGAACACCTGTACTTTACGGGCGCTGCCGTTTACCGGAAAAATCTCCGTGTGGAGAACGCCGGGGCGGTCCTTCTGAACCTGGGAAAAGTGTACGGCATATCGGAGGTGAAGGTCAACGGCCGGGACTGTGGTGTGACGTGGTACGGCAACCGTCTGTACGATCTTTCGGACAAACTGAAACCGGGTGACAATGCGCTGGAAATACAGGTGATTACTACAATGGGCAACTACATGAAGACCCTGACCGGCAACCAGGCTGCCGCCTGGTGGGTCAGCCGTCCGGGACGCACTCCCCAGCCCGACCAGTCGATGGGGCTTGCCGGACCGGTCACGCTCTACGAGAAGAAGTAGTTGGTAATATTTGGAATGGAGAATGAATCATACGTTCTCCATTCTTCATTCTTGGAAGTTTTCCATTCATTCATTCATTCATTGAAAAAGCCTGTCGCTCGTAAAGGGCGACAGGCTTTTTTTTAAAATCAATCCTGCAACAACAACCGCTGGGCCTTACAGCGGATTTTGATCGGCCTCCGTGATGTTCGGATTATAGTTAATTTCCGTCTCCAGGGGTATCTGGAGCGTAAACTTACCGGCTTCCAGTTGCACTTTCTCAATGTGATTCGCGGAACTGACACGATCTACGCCAATATGCCAACGCTTGTTGTCGTAAAACTCGTGTCCGGCTTCGGCCCACAGTTCGATCCGGCGGTGGAGCCGGATTTCCTCCAGCAGGGCATCGCCTGTGCGTGCCGACTGGACGTATGCCGGGTCACGCTTGGACACCAGTTGATACAGCGTATTTTGCGCGGCGGCGTCGCTGCCCGAACGCGCTTCGGCTTCGGCCTTGACCAGGTACATCTCCGAAGCACGCATGTAGATTTCATCCTGATTGTAGGCTGTTTGGTCGCGAATAGTCGTGGTCGCGAACTTCGTCTGGACGTATTTATCGACCGTAACGGGCTGATTGTTGGGATAGATGAACTCGAAGGGTTCGCCGACGAAATTCTTCTTCCGGTAGTCCGTTTCGGGAATCTGGTCATACAGGCGCTGGTCGATGGCCAGCCAGGAAGTTTGCTGCGAACCGCCGTAACCGCCCTCGCTATAGATATTCATCCAGCCGGAGAAAGAGGATTGCCCCTTACTGGTAGCGGACGAATATTCGTGTCCGAAGATCGTCTCCTTGTCCAGCAGGCTAAATCCGAGGGTGGTATATTCGGTTTCGTCAAACAGGTCGGGATAGGCGTCGATCACGTCGGAAGCCGCCGAGATGGCGGTCTGCCATTCGCCCAGCGTCAGGGCGGCGCGTGCCAGCACGACGGAAGCTACGCTGCCGTCCACATCGGTACGGTTTTCCGTCAGGTAATTATCGGTCGCCTTGAAGAGCCTTACGGCTTCCGTGGCGTCGTTCATCACCAGTTCCCAGACTTCGGTCGATGAAGCGCGTCCCTGAGCCACATTCGTGGTGGTTGTGTAGAGCGGTACGCCGGCCTTTTCCTTTCCGCCGTGGAGGTAATCATTCTGGTAGAGCCACATCAGGCCGGTGTAGGAAAAAGCTCTCAGCGTAAGCGCGGTTGCCTTGTATTTCATGATCGCCCGGTTTCCGTCGCCGGCCACGGACAGGTCCAGGTCTTCGGGAATGGCAGCCAGTATCTGGTTGGCATAGAAAATATAGGTATAATAGTTTCTCCAGAAAAGGGGTACGATGGGAGAAATCTGGGTTCGCCAGTCCCTCATCCGGTAATCCTCGTCGAGCCATCCGGTTTTGACTTTGACGACGTCGTTCCCCATAAAATTCAGGCGAATGTGCAGGACGGAAAGGTTCCGGTCGTTGACAGAACCCGTACCGTAGCCGTGTACCTGCGAAACGAGCGAGGTCACCATGGGTTCCAGCACCTCTTCGGGGTTCTTCTTTACCATCTCCTGAATGTTGGCCTGCGTCATGCGGTCAGCCGGGTCAATATCTAAAAGATCATTGCAGGAAATGAACAAAAATCCGGCAATGATTCCCGTTATCCAATTATTTGTTTTCATCATTTATCAGTTTTATCATTCATGAATCGATTAAAATGTAATATTCAGTCCGGCGGAAAGCACCCTGGCCTGCGGGAAGCCGTAGGCGGCGACGGCCTGTCCGCCCAGCGAGACGCGCGGGTCGAGGCCTTTCATGACCGAGAGCAGGAAGAGGTTTTCGCCGGCCAGGTAAACGCGCAGGCTTTCGATATACGCCTGTTCGAGTAACGCCTTGGGTAAGGTATAACCCACCGACACGGATTTCAAGTTCAGGTAGCTTGCGTTGAAGAGGCTGAAGTCCGAGTACTGTCCTGCGGCGCCGCCGGCAGGCGTACTGCCGTAGTTGGTGCCGCCCAGCATACGCATCGGGAGGTTGGAATCTGTATTTTCGGGCGTCCAGGCATCCAGCAGGTCGGCGTGGATGGCACGCCCGATCCCCATACCGGTCAGTCCCTGGTAGGAGAGGTCGACGATTTTGCCGCCGAGCTGCCAGCTGGCAATCAAACCGGCGTCAAAGTTCCGGTAGCGGACGTCCGTATGGAATCCGCCGGTCAGTACGGGCGCCGCCGAACCGATTTCGAACTTGGTAGCTTCGCCCGGGACGGCCGTTGTCACAATATCGCCGACTTGCCTGCCGGCATATTTGGCGTCGGCGCCCGTCACATCCGCCTCCCTCAGTTCCTTGTACAACAGTCCCAGCCCCGTTTCCTGATCCACGCCGGCATATTTGTACATATAAAGGTTGTAGTAATCTTTCCCTTCGCCGCGGAGGTAGTTACCGTCCACATAGCCCCAGGTGCCCGGATAGACTTCCGACCCGACGGCGGGCGGCATCTTCGTCAGTTCGTTGCGGTAGTGCGAGAGGTTGATCCCGACGTTCCACCGCACGTCTTTCGTACGCACAACGTCATACCCCAGATCTACTTCCACGCCGCGGTTCAGCATCTCGCCCGCATTTTGCGTAGCGCTACCCTGCCCGGTCGATGCAGCCAGCCTGACCGACCAGAGCATGTCCTTCGTCCTGCGGCTGAAATAATCGACCGTTCCGTAGAAGCGGTCGGAGATGATGAAGTCGAAACCGGCGTCAAATTCATGCACGGTTTCCCACGTCAGCGTGGGATTGCCGAACCCTGTCTGGGCGATGGACAGCTGCGGCGAGCCGATGGAGCCGGCATTCGATATCTGCCAGATGTCCGTCCAGTTATAGGCGCCGATGTTGCTGTTGTTTCCCAGCGTCCCGTAGTTGACGCGCAGCTTAAGCTCCGAAAGCCAGGACGACGCCGGGTCTTTCAGGAACGCCTCCTCGGAGATGCGGTATGCGCCGCCGAGCGACCAGAACGTCCCCCACTTGTTGCCCCTGAAAGCCGACCATCCGTCGGTTCTCAAACTGGCGCTGGCATAATACTTGCCGCCGTAGTTGTAATTCACCCGCCCCAGGTAGCCTTCCAGTGCGCTGCTGCTTTCCCCGCCGTTGAGCGACTGTATCTGGATGGCATTGGCCATGGAAGGCTGGTTGGTCATAAACATGTTGGATTTTTGTCCCGTTATGTTTTTGGAAGTGTCCCACCGGAATTCGTGCGCCAGCAGCGCATCCACGTGGTGGATGCCGAAATTCCGGTCATACGTCAGCCGCTGGGTCGTATTGAGTGTCATGCTCCTGGCCCACCGGTTGTAAATCGTCCCGTTATAGTCGCGGGCGGCCGCGCCGCTTTCGTTATTGCCGTAGGTCACGCCCAACGTGTGATATTCGTCCATGTTCAGGTCGATCATGAACTTGAAATCGTTCAGGAAGGAGGCTTCCAGGTAGGCATACCCGTTCAGGTAATTGTTCGTCGTTTCCGTCAGGTCCTTTTCGAAATAGATAGCCGGGGAATAGCCGTTGAATGCCGGCCTGGCCGTTGAGCCGTAGGGAGAATAAGTCTGGCCCGTTCCCAGGTCGAAGGTCGGTTTCCCGTCCGCGTCCCGGACGATCTCTCCATTTTCACCACGCGCATACAGCGCATTGATCGGCGAGAAGTATCCGAACCACGTAAATACGTTGGTATTCACCGTACCGCCGGTATAGTTTGGCGCGTTGGAATAGGTTCTGGAATAGGACAGGTTCATGCCGCCCTTGAGCCAATGGGTGATTTGCGAATTGACCTTCATGCGGGCGGAATAGCGGTTGAAGTCCGACCCCATCACATAGGACGGGTCGCTCAGGTAGCCGAGCGAGAAATAGTAATCGGTCTTCTCGCCCGCCCCGCCGCTTATGCTGGCATTGTATTCCTGGCGGAAGGAATGTTGCAGGAAATAATCCGGCCAGAAATCATGATAGAGCAGCTGGGCATCGTTACGGAGTTTCCCGGTAGCCGGGTCTATCAGCGTCGTACCCTCCGGTATCTTGTACAGCATATAGTTACCCAGTCCGTTACGGGCCGTCTTGCTGTTTCCGCTCTGGGTGAACAGGTTGTCGGCGGCATATTGGCGCAGTTCCTGGTCGGACATCGACTTGAATTCGTCGGACCTGGTGGGGAAATACTTGATGTAATTGTAAATGCCCTGCCAGGTATATTCGTAAAACGTAGCCGGATCGTTCACCTTGTCATAGTCGGGCACACCCCGGCTGGTGGAACCGAAACGCACGTCCACGTCAATTTTCGGCTTGCCGGCTTTTCCCTTTTTGGTGGTGACCAGCAGTACGCCGTGCGCAGCGCGGGAGCCGTACAGGGCATTGGCGGCTGCGTCCTTCGAGACGACGATGGATTCGATGTCGTTCGGATTGATCGAATTGAGGCTAAAGCTGGTCGCGATCCCGTCCACCACCACCAGCGGGCCTGTACCGCCCGAAATAGAGCCGAGGCCTCTTATCTGGATCGTTGTTTCCGATCCCGGCTGGCCCGACAGGTTGGCAAACTGCACACCCGTGGTCAACCCTTCCAGTGCTCTGGAGGCAGTAGATACCTGCTGAAGCTTCACCTGGTTGGCCGAGATAGACGTGACGGAACCTGTCAAATCGCGTTTCTTCTGCGAACCGTAGGCAATGACTACCACCTCGTCCAGGTTGATGTTCGATTCGGTCAACGTTATATCAATCACCCGGTTGTTTCCAACCGTCACTTCCCGGGTATTGAATCCGACATAGGTAAACACTAACACGGCATTCGCCGAAGGCGCTGTAATGGAATATTGTCCATCCATATCCGTAATAACGCCCGTCGTAGTGCCTTTGAGTTGGATATTGACTCCCGGCAACGGCTCTCCGCCGGAATCATTTACCCTGCCGCTCACATTCTGCTGCGCAACGGCAACCAATGAGCAACAACTAAAGAGACAAAGCAATGTTTTTCGCCATGTACTCCACTTCTCTAAAATCAACTTTTTTTTCATTTGGTCATACGTTAAATTTAAACTAAAGAAATAATCTACTCATATTTACAATATGAATATTTTACGGTTTGTTCCTCTTGCCGCAATGGTAAAGGATGCAGGGGGCAAGGGGCAAGGTACGGGGTGGGGAATATCGAGGCGGTCCATATTTTTAACCTTGTACCGCCCTGTACCTTGCACCCTTTGAGTGTATAAGGGAAAACGCCGCACGGGGATGCAGCGAAGCCTGTAAAACAGGCATTGCTTCCGCGAAAGACGTGAAAAAATGTACGGGATTTTTTGTAACGAACTAAAGGATAGCGATTTGCCCCCCCCCCCCTCAGTTAACAAACATTCAGGATTGCAGGTGGTTCTGTTTTGCTTCCCTTTTGGGATGCGGAGGATAGTGAACAGGCAAACGATCTCTAATTGCATTGCATATTTTTTTGTTTGCCGACAAAGATAGTATAATTTTTTTATATTGCGGTGTGGAAGGGTGAAAAGAATGTAGGCGCCGTCAATAAATAGAAGAAGTCTTTTAGGTCTTTTAGGCCTTTTAAGCCTCGGTGGGAACCGAACTACACAGACCCATAAACCTCTCCCCCGACCCCTCTCCACAAGGAGAGGGGTCGGGGGAGAGGTTAAACAGGTTTGTTCTTTTTCTTGATAAAAAGAACCAAAAATCAAGGCTTCGTGCGCTTGGCTGGTTAAGCGACGCTCGGTCGGCTAAAATCTATGGGGAACCTCACGCCTGCGTAAGAACAAATCTCACGCCTGCGTAAGAACAAATCTTACGTATGCGTAAGAGCGGATCTTACGTATGCGTAAGAGCGGATCTTACGTATGCGTAAGAACGGATCTTAC
>JAISOP010000086.1 GCA_031275525.1 Tannerella sp. | reverse complement strand
GGCCGGGTGGGTTCTGTCGAAAGAACCGTTCTGGAAACCGCTGGAACATGCCGTCAACCTGTTTAAAATCAGGATAAGTTATGCGTCGCTGGGCGACCAGAGTTTCATCTCCGGCTATTATCCCTTTTATCCTTCGCTGGGTACCGGCGCCCCGACCTCGGGTAACTGGCTGTTCAGCGGAGGGCGCGAATCGTACATCATCACCAGGATTTTTACCGGAGCCTGAACGGAATCCACTACTTCAGCATTAACAGTGTATCCTACTTTTGGCATGATAAAAAAATGCCCGGACGCTATCCTCCCGAAATACAGGGACAATGGCTGGATAATATGGCTTTATACAAAGATCCTTTGTTTTGTTTTGTGGAGGTAAAGCGCTCGGGAAGTCTTCAGCTGAAAGGGCGAATGAGTGAATGGATTGCGGCTGTTCCCGACGAAATCGCCTCTAAAAGCGTACGTTTCGGCAGGGAAATGATCCCCTCTATTTTAGACAGAGAGGTTATATTGGATTAGAAAAAAATGAACAAAAGATGGTTTATCAAAGTATCGCAAGGGGGTGGCAGGCTTGTTGATTCTTGATGCCGGCGCGGTGGGAGGCATGACCTCCGACCGCGGCCCCATAAAGGGAACCCCTAAAAACTCCAAAATCAAGGTTTGCGGGTTGTCATAACAATCTCTTCTTATACCTTACTATCGAAAGTGTTTCATTAACTCTATTTTTGAAGAAAATCAGGATGTGTTCCTGCTTTTTTGTTAGATTTGCAGCCGGATATCCGATAAGGTTATGTTAGCGTGCGGGTGTGCGCGGCAAAACGGATGTCAAACGTGTTGTATGTATAAAAATTACTATCCTTCATCGCAACTTTTCCATGCCTCCTTTCCGCTTCTGATGGGAACGCGGCTGGATGCGCTGTTGTTTGGGGAAAACCCTGCGGCGCTGGAAGCCCTGTGCCGCAGGGTGGAAACCGAAATCCGGCGTGTGGAACGGCTGTTGAACCGTTTTGACCGGGAAAGCGTGCTTTACGGGGTGAACCGTGATGCGGTCGTTTACCCGGTGGGGATGGCGGAGGAACTGTGGACGGTTTTGCGGGAATGTCAACGCTATTATGAATGGACGGAAGGATGTTTTGACGTTACACGCGGCTGTTTCGGCGAGGTGGAATTTGACGGCACGAACCGGACGGTTTTCCTGAAAGGACGCGCCAGCTTTGACCTCGGCGGCTACGGCAAGGGATATGCCTTGCGGCAGGTACGCCGGTTGCTGGAGGAGGAAGCAGTGACACGGGCGCTGATTAATTTCGGCGACAGTTCGATCCTGGCGGTGGGGACGCATCCGCACGGCGACTGCTGGCCGGTGGGGATAGATCATCCCTATACGGGGGAACGGATGGAGGTCATGCACTTGCGGGACTGTTCGCTGTCGGTTTCCGGCAACAAGCCCACGCAGCCGGCACACATCGTTGACCCGGAAACGGGCGCTTACGTGACCGGACGGAAAATAACGGCTGCCGTGGCGGAAGACCCGGTCGATGCGGAAGCGCTGACTACGGCGCTGATGGCGGCAACACCCGGGAAAGTGGACAATATAGTGAAACGATTCAGGATAATAGAATATAAGGTATATGAATAACATTTTGGAACTCCCCCCCATCAATCGGAGGGATTTTTTTAGGAATATAAGCGCCGTCGGCGGCAGCGGCATGTTGCTGGGAGCCTTTCCCTGGTTGCAGTCGTGCAATGCGGACGAGAAAAGGAAAATTGCACGGGAGAAAGTGACGCTGGCCGTCATCGGCACCGGTTCGCGCGGGCAGTATCACCTGCAAAACCTGCGCAGCATACCGAACGTGGAAGTGACGGCCTTGTGCGACGATTATACGCCTCACCTGCAGGAGGCAGCCGCCCTCTGTCCGGCGGCGAAGACGTACGCCGACTACCGGCAAGTGCTGGAACGCAAGGACATCCGGGCAGTACTCGTGGCCACGCCCCTGAACATGCACCCGGTGATTACGATCGACGCGCTGGAGGCAGGCAAGCACGTTTTCTGCGAAAAATCCATGGCCCTCTCGCCGGCCGAATGCCTGGCCATGTACCACGCCTTCAAGCGTAGCGGCAAGGTCTTGTTCATCGGCCAGCAACGCCTCTACGACCCCAAATACCTCCGGGCGATGGAAATGATACATGCGGGCATGCTCGGCGAAATCACCGGCATCCGTACCTACTGGTTCCGCAACAATAACTGGCGGCGGCCGGCGCCCTCCCCCGACCTGGAACGGAAAATCAACTGGCGGCTCTACAAGGAATTTTCCGGCGGGCTGATGACGGAACTGGCCACCCACCAGTTGCAGGTAGGCAACTGGGCGATGAGGATGATTCCCGAAACGGTCTCCGGATTCGGCGACCTGATCTACTGGAAAGACGACCGCGAGGTTTACGACAGCGTCAGCCTGATCTACCGCTATGCCAACGGCGTCAAGATGACCTACGAATCCGTCATCTCGAACAAATTCTACGGACTGGAGGAAGAATTGCTCTGCAACAACGGGACAATGGAATTTGAAAAAGGG
This sequence comes from Tannerella sp., assembly GCA_031275525.1. GTDB lineage: Bacteria > Bacteroidota > Bacteroidia > Bacteroidales > Tannerellaceae > Tannerella. Next base: position 2,392 of record JAISOP010000086.1, on the reverse strand, counting down.
AAATATTACTTTGAAGAAGTCGCGCCCGCCTCCGGCATCATGCAACTGGTTAATCAGATAGAACATCAGATTTTCGACAAGGTCTCGTTTGCCGGCCCGAGTTGGGTGCCGGAAACGGCGTCGAAGAACACAGGCTATTTCGTGATGGACAAGGTGAGTTCGCACGACGGCGGCTCGACCACAGGCTTTGCGAGCGACGGCTCGGAGGAGCTGCTGGCCGCGTTCTGCGAGGCGGCCATCACCGGCCGGCCGGCTCCGAACCTGGTAGAAGAAGCCTATTATTCCTCCGTCCTGGCGTTGCTGGGATTGCAGGCCATGGACGAGCAGCGCATCATCACGTTCCCGGACGAATACAAAATACCCTATTTAAACTTTGCATAAAATGAATGATATCCTCATCACCGTCAACCGGCAGAAACGGGAAATCCGCTGGTTGTGCGGCGCCCTGGTCGCCGCCTTGCTGATGAACGTGTTTGCCATCGCGGCTTACCATACGTCCTGGAAAGAATTATGGACACAACTCCCCTGGGTTGTCTGCATCGGCATCGGCCTGTATATACTGTCCGTCATCCTGCGGGGGCTTGTCCGGGGCGTGCGGCAGCTTTTCCGGAAGAAATAAGAACCTGTTTGGGGTCACAACGGTGGAACAAAAGTATGCATCGGAGATATACCGGTCGAAAGAAGGACGTCATATTCTCCATAACCTCTATCGTAAACTGCTGATAGAACTGGACGTGCCGATAGCGGAGCGCATGGTGAAGACGGCTTTCGGCGCCACACACGTCATGCTGTACGGTCATCCGGCGGGCCTGCCCGTGCCGGTTTTTTACGGGGAATATGCCTTGAACCCGTTAGCCGTCCGTCCTTTGGTACGGGGCTTGGATTTAAGCCGGATACGGCTGATCGTGCCCGACCCGGTCGGACAGGTCGGATTCAGCAGCGAAAAACGCCTGTCCTTCTCCGGGAAGGCCTACGGCGAGTGGATTTGTCAGGTGATGGATGCGCTGGAATTGTCTTCGGCGCCGGTGGTGGGCTATTCGTTCGGCGCCGGGATTGCGTTGCAGCTATGTGAAACCTCCGTGCTGCGTGTCGAACGGCTGTTACTGGTCATGCCCTCCGGGCTTATGGACGTTTCAACCTCCGGGACGCAACTCGTGCGACGGATGCAGCAGAAAAACGCTTTGACTGCGCAAGACGTAAGCAAAGCATTACATCCGGTCGGGCCGTTTCTGCCGGAGGACGTGGCGGACGCCCTCGGGATGCTTTTTCTCCATGCCGAAGCAGGACAGGGAGCGGTCAAATGTTTCAACAAACGAAGCCTTCGGAAACTGAATGCACCGGTATGCGTGATTGCCGAAAAGTCGGACAACCTGTTTTCCGGCGAAGCCGTGATTAAACGAGCACAAAAAGTCTTTCCATACGTACAGCACAGCCGGCTGCTTTCCACCGGAGGCAGCCACGGCTGCCTGTTCGGTCCGGACGCAACGGGACAATTGGCCGGTTGTTTCAACCTCATGTCCGATTTTCTCCTGGACGTAACCTGAGAACAGGAGCATAAAACGATAGCCTGTTGCTCATCTATCTATCCATATATGGACGAAGCTTTGAAAGAGGAAGAAATATCAGACCTTTTCAAGACACTGTATCAAAGGGAAGCGCCTGTCCTGATTGCCTGTGCCGCCGGTTTGACGGATGCTGACACGGCAGAAGATATTGTGTATGATATTTTCCTGAAAATATGGAAACAGCGTTCGTTTCTCTTCCTGAAAGGCGGTATGCGGACCTATCTTTCTCATGCGGTGCGTCATGCCTGTCTGGATCATCTCAAGCATCTGGACGTCTGCTTGGATTACGAGAATGCCTTTCACCTCAAGCTGCAAATCGAAGCATTGTCTTTCACCAACGACCCGGACTTCCTTGTAGAGGAAGACGCACGCCTCTCGTCGATCTATCGCGAGATAGAGAAGTTGCCCGGAAAATGTCGCGAAATCTTTGTCATGGCTTACCTGGAAGAACGGAGCGCCTCCGAAATCGCGGCTTTGCTGAATCTCTCCAAACGCACGGTCGAAGCACAACTTTATAAAGGTTTGAAAGCCCTCCGGAAGGCGTTGAACCCCCATCCACCGATCGCAGGAGGCGGCTTTTGACACACCCTCTTCCGGGGAAGAATTTATCACGTGATAAAAATCGGCCCGGCTCCCGGGGAGGTTTATATCACGTGATAAAAATCGGCCCGGCTCTCGGGGGAGTTTATATCACGTGATAAAAATCGGCCCGGCTCCCCAAATAAAAAAGTGCAGGGTAAGCAACCGGGAAGGGTGAAAAGTACGACAACAACGCTGCCGAATTTTCACCGGGTTCATTTTGATGCGGTTGCCCTGGAGCGTAACGT
>JAISOP010000270.1 GCA_031275525.1 Tannerella sp. | reverse complement strand
TTTTTCTGCGGAGCGGAGCGGAGGGCGTTTTTAGGGATTCCCTTGTATATATCTGTTGACGAGCATGCATTAGAGAAGCCGCCTGTCCCTGGAAGGCGGCCTCCCGGTTCATTCTTTTGATTGGAAGGGATGACAAAGGGATATGCAAAATTCATAGCGCCTCAAAAAAAGAATGAACTGAAAACAACTACCTTTGCACGGCAAATGAACGATGACCATTTGAAACGTCTCCGGACGAAACGGACGCAAAAGCCGAAAAGCGCCTTTTTATACAGCGGTCTTGGCGTATTGCTTGTCGCCTTTGCTTCCAAATGGACGGGAGCAGCGGTGTGTTATTTCTGGCTATTGCTCGGCGCGGCAGTCGTGCTCAAGACGCTTTTCCTGATCTCCGTTTTTCGTGCCCGGGAATTCAAACCCAGCCTGTGGTTTCACCTTATCCTGACGGGTGTGAGTCTGATTTTACTTTCCCAGCTTTTCAAAACCATTTTTCCCGTGCCCGTACTGTATAAAATCCTTTTTTATAGCGCTATTACCCTCAAAGCAACCGGACTGATCCTGATGTTGTGCTCGAAAAGAAAGGGATAAACTTATTTTCCCGCAAAACTCCGTGTTTTAGTCCAGGACACCTTTCCAGGTGAAGCAGCCGGGAAAATGCAAGTGTACTTCCGTGTTGAATAGTCCGTAAACGGATGACCCCGAGCCGGACATGGCCGCATAGACGGCTCCTGCGGCGTAAAGTTGTTCCTTGATATGGCCGATGAGCGGACGATGACGGCATACGCTGACTTCAAAGTCGTTCGTCAGCGTGTGTCTCCACTCGGAGATGGGTTGCGAGACGATGTCCTTCAAGGATACCGGCGGAATGGAGGGTTTGATCCATGAGTAGGCTTCTTGGGTGGAGACGAAGATATCCGGTTTGACGATCCAAAGCGTGTATCCTTTCAGGGAAAGGTCGAGCGGCTCAAACACGTTGCCCGTACCGGAAGCCAGCAGCGGCCGGTTACAGATGAAGAATGGACAGTCGGCGCCCAGCATGGCCGCCAGTGTTTCCAGCGCCGCGTCGGAGAGATGGAGCGCGGCATAGTCATTAAGCAGTTTCAGCATGAAAGCGGCATCGGCAGACCCTCCCCCCAGTCCGGCTCCGTCGGGGATACATTTCCGCAGGTAAATCTCCAGCGGCGGAATGGCGTGTCTTTGTTCCAGCAGTTTCAGCGCTTTCCATACGAGATTGTCTCCCGTTGCGACGTTCAGCGGCCAACCCGAGGCATGGAAGGCAAACGCCCCGGCCGGTACGATCTCCAGCGCGTCCCGCAGGGGAACGGGGTAGAAGACCGTTTCTATTTCATGATAGCCGTCGTCGCGCCTGCGCAGCACGTAGAGGCCAAGGTTGATTTTTGCATTGGGAAAGCAAAGCATCTCCGCAAGGGTGTGGGGATCAATGTTCAGCGGGTTTTGTCGCGGCCTCCCGGACGTCCTTTGCCGGAGGACGGGCGTCCGGATTTGCCGCGGGCGTTTGGGCCGCCGCCCGTCCGCACGCCCCGTCCGCGTAGCGAGCGGTAGCTGTCCGGTTCGTAAGCCGGCGCTTCGCCCAGCGAAGGGTCTAACGGTATCTTGTAAATCGTCTTGTTCAGGAATCGTTCGATTTCCCTGAATTTAAACTGTTCCCTGATGTCCACGAAGGTAATGGCCAGGCCTTCGCCGTGGGTTCCGCGGGCGGTGCGGCCGATGCGGTGCACATAGTCTTCCGGGTCGTTGGGTATATCGAAGTTCACAATCAGGCTGATGTCACTGATGTCGATGCCGCGTGCCACCACGTCGGTAGCCACCAGGATGTCGATGTGCCGGTTCTTGAAATCCTTCATCACCTGGTCGCGTACCGGCTGTTCCAGGTCGGAATGCATCGCCTGCACATTGAAGCCGTAGCGTTTGAGGGTGGTCTCAAGTTCCTTCACTTTCATCTTGGAGGAAGAGAAAATGATGACCCGTTGCGGACGGCTTTCTTCAAACAGGTGTTTGAGGATTGGGAGTTTCTGCGCTTCGTAGCAGATGTAGGCCGACTGAATGATGGTGTCGGGTGGGCGGGCGATGGCGACCTTGATCTCTTCCGGGTTTTTGAGGATGGTTTGCGCCATCGTGCGTATCTTGGGGGGCATGGTGGCGGAAAACATAATGACCTGGCAGGTGGGCGGGAGTTTTCTGTATATCTGCATGATGTCGTCATAGAAGCCCATGTCGAGCATACGGTCGGCCTCGTCAAGGACAAAGAACGAGGCGCGTGAGAGGTCAACGCTCTCCATGTTCAGGTGGCTGATGAGTCGTCCGGGAGTGGCCACCACGATGTCGGCGCCCATTTGCAGGCCGCGTTCCTGCCGGGCATAAGCGATGCCGTCCGTCCCGCCATAGACGGCAACGGTCGAAACGGACACGTAATAGGTGAATCCTTCGATTTGCTGGTCAATCTGCTGCGCCAGTTCGCGCGTAGGCGCCATGATCACCGCATTGATGGCGTCCTGCGGATAGGACCCTTTGGTTAATTTGTTGATGATAGGCAGCACGTATGCGGCTGTTTTCCCCGTTCCTGTCTGCGCATAGCCGATGATGTCCTTCCCCTCCAGGATCGGAGGTATGGACAGCGCCTGAATAGGCGTCGCATCCTCAAAATTCATCGCATACAGGCCGTCCAGTATCTCTTTCTCAAGATTTAATTCTTCAAATGTCATGAATAGGTTTTATCAAGTTGTCTATTTTCCGGCAAAAATACATATTATTTCGGGAGAAAATAACTTATTGCTCTTCTACTTTTTCTTATACCTCTCATAATGAAAGGAGAAGATGCGGTTACGACCGCAAAGGAATGGAGCGTTGAGAACTTTCATGAATGGAGAATGAACATTTTTATCTAAAAAATGATTTCGGATACCTTTCGGACGGCGATGAAAAAGAACAGACAAGATGGATGTATTTAGGAGTTGTCAAGAAATAAACCATCCGAATTTACGGGAAATGTTTTTTGCAGTACAAAGCCCGAAAATGTGCGCATACCGGGGTATGTAATCATTTTCGGGCTGAAGGAATGCGAAA
>JAISOP010000255.1 GCA_031275525.1 Tannerella sp. | reverse complement strand
CAATCCCGAAGCTGACCGGTTGGGCGAGGGAGGATTCGGCGAAGTATACAAGGCCTATGACGCCGTTCGCCACCGCTGGATTGCCATTAAGATATCGAAGGTGAAACCGAATATGGAATCTCTCCGGCTGAAAAAGGAGGTGGAGCTGGTAAAGAATCTGCCGGAACATCCGAATATTGCCTATTATGAGAATTGCTACACATTTCGCGAAATGTCCGGCGAATATGACTTCGGCATCCTGCAATACTACGAAGAGGGAAATTTGTTGCACTTGCTAAAAAAAGGAGCGCTTACTCCGGAGCAGAAAGTATCCATTCTGAAACAGATCCTTGCCGGAGTGGAGTTTCTGCACAGTCATGACATTATCCACCGCGACTTGAAGCCGCAAAACATCCTGATGGTCAAGCAGAGGGACAATTACATTCCGGTAATTACCGACTTCGGCATCAGCAAGAAACTGGACGTGAATTACGGTTCGGTATTCAGTAATTCGCTGGTCGGTGTAGGAACGCTGGCCTATGCCTCGCCCGAACAGTTGGCCGAACGCACCATCCGCAAGAACGCCGACCTGTGGAGCTTCGGCGTGATCGCCTTTCAGTTGCTGACCGGACAGTTGCCTTTTACCACCGGCGCACACGCTGCAACCAGCGAGGCGGGTAGACTGGAATTGTTCCGTCAAATCAACAGCGGCGTGTTGCCCGATGCGGCAAACCGTATTGCCGAGCCGTGGCAGCAACTGATCTGCGCCTGCCTGGCGACCGACTCCGACCGGCGTGTCCGGAGTGCACAGGCATGTCTGGAGATGCTGAACGGAGTACAGCCGCCGGAAGAAACGCCAACTCTTGTTGAGTTGATACCGCCTCTTGATGAGTTGATGCCGCCGTTGATACCGCCAAAGATTTCACACATAACACCTTCTCACATAGTGATAAAAAAAGGTGATACGCTCGTGTTATCCGTCCGGTTATGGAAAGACCCAAATGCGACCATTGTATGGTGGTGGGAAAAAAACGGGATACGTATTGACCGAGGAGACAGTATGCTTGCTTCCGGATTGCCGGGTGAAGTCTTAAACCGGTATGAAAAGAAAAATGTGCAAAAATCTGATGCGGGCACATATACTTTTGTGGCAGCAGGTCCTCGCAATTACGGAATATCGTCAACACCTATAACCGTAGAAGTTAAATCCCCCGACAGGAAACACTTTCTTTGGAAGATTGCCGGCTGTATTGCCGGGCTGTTACTCTTTTTCTATGTCATAGGAACGTTATCGACTCCCGGTCAGGAAGATTTGGCCGCTTTTGAGCAATATAAACAGATGGCATTAAAGAATTTTGATAATGCCAGAATGGAGGGAGGAGATGCGGAATTTTATAATGTTGCCCTGGATTACTGCGATAAAGCTTTAGCTATCCGAAAGGATGATGAATTGAAAAAGATGAAGAAAGAAATTGAAACCCGAAACAAATAGAAAAACGTCCATATGGAAAAGAATGTTCTAATATTCATTTTCAGTATGCTGTTTGTCTGCACTCAAGCGCAACAACAACTCGGAATGGACAAAAAGCCAGGGGATTGTTACAGCACGTATCGTAACAAAGGTATTGCCGCGTACAATGCCGGCAACTACGCAAAAGCCAAAGAGTATTTTGCCGGAGCATTGAATAATTGTGTTTCATCGGAAGCGCCTGCCAACAATGACATCGACCGTTGGATAAAAAAATGCGAGGAAGAAATCATCGAAGCCGAACGGCTGGCGCGTGAACAAAGAGAGCAGGAAAGTGAATACAACCGGTCGATCAATCAAGCGCAAGCGTATTATAACAACAAAAACTATACGTCGGCAAAATCGGAATATAACAAGGCCCTGCGTCTTATTCCGGCTACCGGGGCAAGCGATAAAAGGGATTATGTCACCCGAAGAATTTCTGAATGTGACCGGCAGATACAGGCAGAAGAAGACCGCCGGATCGCTGCGGAAAATGAGCGGAAAAGAAAAGAAGAAACCGAAAAGGAGAATGCCAAACAGCAACGGTTCGCGAACTATCACCGTTTTGAGAAATATGCGGGCAATTATGAAATCGTCCAGCGTAAATCCGGTGGCCGGTGGGGATTTATCCGGCGCAGCGACGGAACGGAAGAGGCTTCCACGTTTAATTATAAAGGAGCAAATACGATAGCGCTGAAAAGCGGTTATGTAGCGCTGAAACGTGACGACGGGTCATGGGACGTCTTCAACGCATCGCTCAGGATCGTAGCCTCCAGTGTGAATACACTGGACGAGTATAAAAAATAGTTCAAATACCGTTGAAACGCGGTCGGGGCAGTCAGAAAAAGAACAAGGTTTCGGTAATGGCAGAAAGTATTTTCAAAAGCGAGTCATTCAAATTGCCCGGGAAAAGTTGTAACCGCCCATTCCAATGATACACGGGGCGTTCCTGCCGGAAACCCTTGAATCTTTGAACGGCTCATCCGATGCACAAAATCATGCTGCGCGCAGTATATATACGATAAACCGTTTGTAGACGTTGCGAATAAAATGATCGGCAAAATAACAACCGTAATCATCTATTTAATTCTCAAATGAAGAAGTCACTTTTTTTCATTGCAGTATGGTTCTGCACGGCGGCAACCCTGAGTGCGCAAACGCTCAGAGACAGGACCGGCGCAAAAATCGGGGCTATTAAAAGCAACGGCGCCGTTGAAAATAAGAACGGCGCAAAAATCGGAAGGTTTGACGGCGACAAAATCTACGACGCCAGCGGACGGGCAAAAGGCAGGATCAACGGAACAGCCATATTCGACGCCAACGGACGCAAAATTGGCGCCGTTTCTTATTCCGGCGATGTGCAAAATGCGAATGGCAGCCGGATGGGTAAAGTTGCCGAGGGAAAGGTTAGAAATGCGAACGGACAGATCATCGGACAATACGAGGGTATTCGCCGTAACGATTATGTGGCCTGCTATTTCTTTTTCCGCTTTTTCTCCTGTGTAACAAAATCATAAAGCGCTTCTATTCTGTTCATCTCAGTTCAGTAAAAATTTGTTTTTCCTGAAATTATTCTCATAGAGACGCGGCACGCCACGTCTGTACAACGGCAGATTCCGGGGCTGATCTTATGAACGCCGGCGAGTCTAATCTAACCGCTAATCATTAACCGTTAACCATTCGTTTGCCCTATTTTTCAGGCGGTTTGCCCTGTTTTCAGAAAACAGTCGGGCGCAGTATCAAAATTTCATGTACCTTTGCAGAGAACAGTAAATACTCAATAAATACTTAAAAACTAAATTGTTTGATGGAGAAGAGGAAGCATATCGCAGGGGCCTGGGTTACGGGCGTCGCAGGACTACTTATGTTGCAGGTCATGAGCCTGTCTGCACAAATCAGCGAAGGGGGATTCCCGCCCGGTTTTCAGTACGCCGTCACGCTAAGAAACAGTCAGGCCGTCGAACAAATCCCGGTTACCTTTTATGTGGAAGACCTCAAGCGCGTTGACGAGTGGCAGGTTGCAGAAGGTGCGCCGGTGGCCGTTGCCACGCTGATTGACGTAGCCCTGAATCCGCAAAATGCGGGCCGGTGGACAACGCTGCCCGGCGGCGAATCTGTCTGGCAACTGCATCTCCAGGCCCGGGGCGCCCTTGCGCTCTTGCTTTACTATTCCGATTTTTATATTCCCGAAGGGGGAAAACTGTTTCTCTATAATGCGGAAAAAACGCAGGTGCTGGGGGCGTACACGCACCGTACGCATCCGTCGGGGGGGCGTTTTGCGACGGAGTTTGTGGCGGGCGACGAGCTGACGCTGGAATACGTGGCCTCGCCGGACGACAGCGACCTGCGGATCGAGATCGAGGCTGTGGGCTACGGCTACAATCACCTGACCGTCGGCAACGGCGCCGTTTCCCTGCGTGCGAGCGCTTCCTGCGAAGTGAATGTGAATTGCGACGAGGGCGACCGCTGGCAGAGCCAGAAAAAGGGCGTTTGCCGCACGGTGCAGCGGATTGGCTCCAAGAGTTACCTCTGTTCGGCTTCGCTGCTCAACAACACGGCCGGGGACCTGAAACCGTATATCCTGACGGCGCAACACTGTTCCGTGGACGGCGACGGCAAGGAGGCTTCGGATGAGGATATGAAACAGTGGGTCTTCTATTTTCATTACGAAACGAACGGATGCGGCAGCGGGTCGGATCGGGTCCCTTCCAAAACCATCTCCGGCTGCCGGAAAATGGTCGCCACGCAGACGTACGGCGAGTCCGACGGACTGCTGCTGCTCCTGAACACCGACATCCCCGAAGCCTACGACGTATATTACAACGGCTGGGACAGGCGCGACAAACCGGCGCTCTCAGGCGTAAGCATCCACAGTCCGGCGGGCGACTACCTGACGAT
>JAISOP010000163.1 GCA_031275525.1 Tannerella sp. | reverse complement strand
TTGAATTTTTGAATCTTTGAATTCTCTTTGATAAGACAACGCCACATCAGATGATTTTCTCCAGCTGGCTAAGATTTTTGGCCAGGACTTCCTCGGACAACTCGTCGTTAATCAGTTCCTGTGCAAAATACTGGTCGTAAGCAGCCATGTCAATCAGTCCGTGACCGGAGAGGTTGAACAGGATGGTCCTTGGTTTGCCTTCCAGTTTGGCCTGTTCGGCTTCGCGGATGGCGGCGGCGATAGCATGTGCCGATTCGGGCGCCGGGATAATGCCCTCGGTGCGGGCAAACAGCGTGGCAGCCTCAAAGGTATCCAGTTGCTTGATATCGACGGCTTCCATATACCCGTCGCGCCGCAGTTGGCTCACAATCGAACCCGCACCGTGATAGCGCAGTCCGCCGGCATGAATGTGTGCCGGCGCGAACGTATGCCCGAGCGTGAACATCGGCAGCAGCGGCGTATAGCCTGCCTCGTCGCCGAAGTCGTACTGGAAGGCGCCGCGCGTGAGTTTCGGACACGAAGCCGGCTCGGCCGCCACGATGCGTATCGCTTTGCCCTCAACAAGCTGGTGGCGGAGGAACGGGAAACTGATTCCCGAAAAGTTCGAACCGCCGCCGAAGCAGCCGATGACCACGTCGGGATACTCGCCCGCCATTGCCATCTGTTTTTCGGCCTCGAGGCCAATAATGGTCTGGTGCAGGATGACGTGATTCAGCACACTGCCCAGCACATATTTGCAGTTGGGCGTCTGCATCGCCAGTTCGATAGCTTCGGAGATGGCCGTACCCAGGCTACCCTGGTAGGTCGGGTTATCGGTCAGGATTTTGCGTCCCGCCTTGGTGCTCATGCTGGGCGAGGCGATCACCTGCGCCCCGAAGGTTTGCATGATGGAACGGCGGTAAGGCTTCTGGTTGTAGCTCACCTTCACCATGTAAACGGCCAGTTCAAGCCCGAAAGCCTTGGCTGCGTATGCCATGGCGGCTCCCCACTGTCCGGCGCCCGTTTCGGTCGTAAGGTTCGTGATGCCTTCCTGCTTGCAAAAATAAGCCTGTGCAAGCGCGGAGTTCAACTTGTGTGACCCTACCGGGCTGACGCTCTCATTCTTGAAATAGATGTGAGCGGGCGTGTCAAGCGCCTTTTCCAGTCCGTCGGCACGCACGAGCGGCGTGGGCCGCCATACCTTGTACATCTCGCGCACCTCTTCGGGAATCTCAATCCACTCATCCGTCTGGTTCATCTCCTGGTGTACCAGTTCTTTGGCAAACAGCGGATAAAAATCCTCCGGTTGGGCCGGTTTCCTCGTTCCCGGGTGTAACGGCGGGAGCGCCTTGTTCGTCATGTTCGCGGCAATGTTGTACCATGCCGTCGGAATTTCGTTTTCCTGCAATAAAAATTTCTTTGTACTCATAACACTTTTCTTTAGATAATAAATGATAGTTCGTTTCCCTCCTGAAAAAGAATCAATTATTTTTGTTTTGACGAACAAAGGAACAAATAATAATTCATTTATCCAATGATATGTACAAAAAAATGTACTTTTGCTACCCTAAACTCTAAGATAATGACAAAATGAGGAATAAAAGGTATGTGATGGCATTGCTGTCCCTATGGGGGATACTGCTTCCGGCGCACGCGCAGCGTGAGCATTTTAAGTATGATTTTTACGGCTTTATACGCGGTGAGGTGTATGCCAATTCCCGCCAGAATACGGAAGCGGTGGACGGCCTGTTTTACCTGCTGCCCAACGACCGGCTTCTCGACGCCAATGGGAAAGACCTGAACGCTACACCCAGCAGCAGTTTTTACTCGTTCACCTCGCGCCTGGGGATGAATATCAAAGGCCCGGATATTGGGAAAGCCCGGTCGTCGGCCAAAATAGAAACCGATTTCGGCGGTCACACGGGCATCACGTTCGTGCTGCGGCTCCGGCAGGCGTGGACAAAATTGGACTGGGACGGCGGCTCTTCCGTACTGCTGGGTCAGACGTGGCACCCCTTCTTCGGCGAAGTGGCTCCGCAAGTGCTGAACCTTTCGACCGGCGCACCGTTCCAGCCGTTCAACCGTAGCCCGATGCTTCAATACACCTATAGCCGCAAGGGATGGGCCTTCAAAGCAGCCGCCCTCTATCAATTAGTTTACCTCTCCACCGGGCCTTCCGGAAAGACGGAAGATTACCTGAAAAACGGCTTGTTGCCCGAGCTTTGCGCCGGGGTGGACTACGGGCGTGACGGCTGGCTGGCCGGCGCGGGCGTGGAGATGCTTTCGCTGAAACCCCGGCTACAGTCAACCCTGAACGGGAATACGTATCGTGTCAACGAGCGTCTCACGACCTTCTCCTACGAAGCACATGCACAGTACAAGAATCGTTTGCTCTTTCTGGCCGGGAAGACCATGCTGATTTCGAACATGAACCATGCGGCGCTGGTAGGCGGTTACGGCGTCAGCGCCGTCGATCCCCTGACGGGCGAACAGCAGTACACCCCCTTCCGCCATTCCACCAGCTGGGTCAACTTAGTTTACGGTAATCGCTGGCAGGGAGGCCTGTTCGGTGGCTATACGAAAAACCTCGGCGCCGGCAAACTGTTGACAAGTGAAGATAAAATTTACGGACTCGGCATGAACCTGGACCAGTTGCTTGCGATCAGCGTCCAAGGCAGCTACAATCTGCCCCACTGGAAAGTCGGCCTCGAGTATCAAGCTGCGACCGGCTGGTACGGGGCGTTCGATTTGGCGGACGGAACGATCTGGAATGCCCGTGCGGTCACCAACCACCGCATTGTGGCGCTCTTCATGTATTTCTTTTGAGTTTCCCTCTCATATCTCATTCGATTTCCCGGAGAAAATAATCACCCAATAATACTTCACCTTATGAACAGACAAATCTTATTTCCTTTACTGCTGACGGTCGCCCTTCTTTCCTGTGCCTGTAACGAGAAGAAAAAAACGCCGCTAAGGAGCGGTAATCCCGTTTTCGAAGGCTGGTATGCCGACCCCGAAGGCATCATTTATGAGGATACCTACTGGATATTCCCTACGTGGAGCGACGTCTATGAAAAACAGACGTTTTTCGACTGCTTCTCGTCAAAAGACCTTATTACGTGGACTAAACACAGGAACATCCTGGATACGACGAACGTAAAATGGGCAAAACGCGCGATGTGGGCGCCTTCGGTCATACGCAAAGAAGGGATGTATTATCTGTTTTTCAGCGCAAATGACGTTCACGAAGGAGAAATCGGAGGGATAGGCGTAGCCGTCGGCGATCAACCGGAAGGGCCGTATCGCGACTTGACGGGCAAACCGTTGATCAACGAAATAATCAACGGAGCGCAACCCATCGACCAGTTTGTTTTCTGCGACGACGACGGAATATATTATATGTATTACGGCGGCTGGCAACATTGTAACGTTGTCAAACTGAGCGACGATTTCACGTCGCTCGTGCCATTCGACAACGGCGAAATATACCGGGAGGTAACGCCCGAAAATTATACCGAAGGCCCTTTCATGTTCAAAAAAAACGGCAACTATTATTTCATGTGGAGCGAAGGCGGCTGGGGCGGCCCGGATTATTCCGTAGCGTATGCGATTGCCCAATCTCCGCTTGGGCCGTTCCAACGCATCGGCAAGATACTCCAACAGGACGAAAAAGTGGCAACCGGAGCCGGCCACCATTCGATCATACATCCGCCGGGAACGGACGATTATTTCATCGTCTATCACCGCCGTCCGCTTGACGACCAAGCACGCGACCACCGCGCAACATGTATCGACCGGCTGACATTCAACAGCGAAGGCTTCATTAATCCCGTACAAATAACGTTTGAAGGCGTTGAGCAGACCTTCATCAAAAAATGATGATGAACCGGCAAAAATTCCCTTCTGTTTTGGAATCTCGGACGTTGTACGGCAAAAAACAGTTCCGTCCATTCGGAGGGTTTATTTCTTGACAGCCCCTAATTTTTCCGTTTGTAACAACTTTCCAGTTCGCAATACCGACAGGCGTATTCTCCGGGTCGCACCTCTTGGCCGAGGCCGATGACGCCGCTGATTGACTTGATCGGCGTCATCAGGCAAACCTCCGACAGGGTAATGCCGCAGGGCTGCTGTCCCAGGAGGGAGAAGATTTTCCGCTGTTCCGTCAGGCTCCAGTTGCAATACCCCGGACTGAAACGCTTGGTATGAAGCAAGTCCGGATAAGCCGCTTCCAATTTTGTCTCCATATAGTCGCCGGTTTTTTCAACCAGCAACGTCCCCATCACGTCGAGCAGGTAGATAACCAGCATGTCACCGGTGGTCTTGTGGGTTTGCTGGATTTGTTCAAATTCCCGGCCGGCGGTAGCGGCAAAAACGGCAAACAGCGTGGAATGCTCCAGTAAACGGGTGATGGTCACATTCGTGGTCAGCAAGTGTTCCCGGATGCGGACTGCCCTGTCCTCCAGTTCGCCTTCGGAAACGAAATAAGCGTACCGGGGTTTCACCTCCTTTTCCAGTTGGACAAGCAGGCTACGAATCAAACTCACCACACGCTCGTCGGGTAGCACATTGCCGTACCCGATTTCCTTGAGCACTTCCTCCGGAGACAAGGCAATATCAGGATACGCCACCAGGCCGTCCATGCGCTTAGGAGGCAAGCAGTTGTTTGGCCAGCGAAACGGCGGCATTGGCATTGCTGCTGTATCCGTCGGCCCCGATTTCTTGGGCAAAGGAGTGGCTGATGGGAGCGCCGCCGATCATGACTTTCACCTGGTTCCGGATGCCGGTTTCTTCCAGCGTCCGGATGACCTCTTTCATGTAATTCATCGTCGTGGGCAGGAGCGCCGACAGGCATAGGATGTCGGCTTTATGCGCTATAATGGAATCGGCAAACTTCCCGGAAGAAATATCCACTCCGAGGTTGATTACTTCAAAACCGCTGCCCTCCAGCATGGATGCCACCAGGTTTTTCCCGATGTCGTGCAAGTCTCCCTTGACCGTTCCGATCACGATGGTGCCTGCGCGGGGAATGTGGCTGTCCACCAGCAGCGGGCGCAACAGTTCCAGGGCGCCTTTCATCGCCCGGGCAGACATGAGCAGTTCGGGCACAAAGGCTTTTCCGTGCTCAAACCGCTGTCCGATTTCATCCATTGCCTTGGACATGTAGTTTTCGATGATCAACTTGGTATCTGCTTTCTGTTCAATCACGATCTTGGTCGTTTCGACAGCCAGCGCCAGATTACCTTTCAATATGGCTTCATACAATTGATTCAAATTATCCATTTTGAGAAATGTTTTTAATGGGTTATCGTTGTTTCCAATGTGTTTCGGAGTCCGTGTTCCGGCGGAATAAACAGGTCTGTATCCGGTAGGTGCAAGTGCAGGGTCGAAAAGAGCGACCCTGCACTTTGACCCCTTTTTTACTTTTCCTGCACCAGATCGACGACAACCGGCAGGTGGTCGGACGGGTAGCGGTGCTCCCCGGTGTCGGTCAGGACGGCGTATTTCAGGACCGTGAAGTCGCTGCTGACAAAG
>JAISOP010000049.1 GCA_031275525.1 Tannerella sp. | reverse complement strand
ATCCGTGCACAAAACCACACCGCGTACGGTATAAATGTTTTGAACGAAAACGGTTCACTGTGTTGTGGTCGGGTTCCAGTCCGCCGGCTAACCACATAAATGTGATCCTGTTAATCTGCAAGCAGGCAAATTTTTATAACAAAATTTGAGGCTGACTCGAAAATTGCTTTTGAGACAGCCTCTTCTGCATTAGAAATGCCGGCATTTCTGCATTAGGAAATACGGCTCCGGTTCATTCTTTGGAATTGAATGGATGCCAAAGGGATGCACAAAATTCATGGCGCCTCATAAAAAGAATGAACCTCAACTTCCCGCTTTCCACTTTCCGCACCCCTTTCGGATGAGGTGATACGCGATACGGCAGTAGAGGCATTTCTTTTTTTCGCAGTATTCGCGTCGCAATTGGATGAGCGCCTGCGTATCGGCGGCATTTTTCGCC
This sequence comes from Tannerella sp., assembly GCA_031275525.1. GTDB lineage: Bacteria > Bacteroidota > Bacteroidia > Bacteroidales > Tannerellaceae > Tannerella. Next base: position 13,472 of record JAISOP010000049.1, on the reverse strand, counting down.
TCAACGCCGGTTTGCGTAAACGTTTTGACTAAACTGTTACGTTCCGGCGGGAGGTCTTCCAGCAGTTGCCACGCACGCGTGGTGTATTCCGGCAACTGCTTCTTCTTCCCGTACGCAAACAGCATGGGGACCACCGTATTTATCAGGATAGCGTGTAGCGTACCGGTTCCGACCGGCTTTTTCCGGAGCGGCGAAACAGTCCCGAAATGGTAGTGCGTTTCCCAGTACTCGGATACAGGTACGCCGAGGCGCTTTTCCAGCATCTCCAGTTGGCTGTTTTCCAGTATTTCGGAAAAGAGTGTGTCGTTCTTTGACCAGATGGCGGCCAGTTGCGCCAGCCGGGTATGTAGAAAATTGACCGGGCGTGTCCGCAGTTTCTTAAACAGGAATCCTTCGACCGGCTTCAGACCGTATTTCTTTTGCAGAAACGCATATTCCCGCTGTAGCAGTTGGCCATAGGGGTCGTCGCCGGAGTCTGCTCCAGCCAGCAGGCCGGCCTGCCCGAAGAGCAACGCCTCTATGGACAGGCGGTTGTCACGGTGCTTGCGCAGGCAGTGGAACGGCAGGCTCTCGGCCAGCCATTCGAAGGCGTCGCTGTTGGTGCTGAACCCGAAGTTACGCATCAACGTGATGTAAAAGGCCTCGTTCCAGTCGTCGCCATGGCGTGCCAGCAACGCGAGGACGGCGTCCGTTTTCCGTTCCAGCCGTTCGCTGACTAAGGCGGTCAGCCAGGCCGACAGGTGGAGGGGTTCGATTTCGCAGATGCGTTCGAGACAGGGCGTCAGCGTGTCGCGCGAAAGCAGCCATTCCATGTGTTCCTTCACGCCGGGCGGCACGCGCATAACGGCCTGCCGGATGATTTCGCCGTTGGTACGCCGGACCGGCAGGTCGTCTTCTTCCACCACGTGCAGAACGACCGAGTCGTAGGCCGGGTCACGGTCGTGACGGTGCGTATGCCACTCGGAGGCTTTGCGGTGAATTTCCACGCATCCGGCCCAAACGGTGCCGGCCACGCGGATTTTGGCATTGAAGAAGTCCGGCCCCGCATCCGGATTCTGGATGCCCGGGTCGATGACCGTCACCGGGAGACCTTCCGCCGTACACAATCCGGCCTCGTCATAAAACCTGTACTTCCATGCATATTGCAATAAACGCTCCATATTTAGGTTCCTTTTGAAATTAAATGCCCAAATCTAATACAAAATCTCTATATTTGCACGCTTGCGACGCGTAAAAACAGATGCAGTAACAGGATTTTAATAATTCAACAAATGAAAATAGCTCTTATCGGTTATGGGAAGATGGGGAAAGCCATCGAAAAGATTGCCCTGGAACGGGGACACGAGATTGTATCGGTCATTGAAGTGGACAACCGGGACGACTTCCATTCGGAAGCCTTTGGAACGGCAGACGTGGCGATTGAGTTTTCGATCCCGGCGGCGGCCTTCGACAATTTCAAGGCCTGTTTTGCGGCCAACATTCCCGTGGTGGCCGGGACGACCGGCTGGCTGGAACGGAGAGACGAAGTCCGTTCCATTTGCGAAAGGGAAGGGAAAACGTTTTTCTACGCATCGAACTACAGCATCGGCGTCAATCTGTTCTTTGCGGTGAACCGTTACCTGGCGCGGCTGATGAACGGCTTCCCGGCCTACGACGTCCGTCTCTCGGAAACGCACCACATACATAAACTGGATGCGCCGAGCGGCACGGCGCTCACGCTGGCGGATGACCTGATTGCGCAGCTGTACCGGAAAAAACAGTGGACACTTCACCAAACGGGCCACACGGACGATTTGGTGATCGATGCCATCCGCGAAGGGGAAGTGCCCGGCATACACGAAGTGACGTATGAGTCGGAAACCGACTGCCTCTGCCTCAAACACAGCGCCAAAAACCGCGCGGGGTTTGCGCTGGGCGCTGTGCTGGCCGCCGAGTTCACCGTCGGAAAAAAAGGATGGCTGGGCATGGAAGACTTACTGCAACTGGGGAATTATTAAACGAAAGATAAGATGAGAAAGATTTCAAAAAGACAGTGGATTAGCTTTGGATGCTGGTCGGTCCTGTATATTCTGTTTTCCCTCTGGATGGAAAACTTGTGGCTGCTGTTCGGCCTGGTGGTGCCGGTGGATATATTCCTGACCCACTTCATCCCGTGGGGAGCGTGGAAAAAGGCGAAGCATCCGAAGGTGCGTGAGGCGCTGGAATGGGTGGACGATATCCTGTTTGCGCTGATTGCCGTCTATCTGATTAACCTGTTTGTGTTTCAAAACTACCAGATACCCAGTTCCTCACTGGAAAAGACGTTGTTGGTGGGCGATTACCTGTTCGTCAGCAAACTGAGTTACGGCCCGCGGGTGCCGAACACGCCGATTTCGTTTCCCCTGGTTCAGAATACGATTCCCTTTCTCAATTGCAAATCCTACCTCGACTGGCCGGAATGGGGCTACAAGCGGGTGAAGGGTACGGGCACGCTGAAGCGCAATGACATTGTGGTATTCAATTTCCCGGCCGGCGATACGGTCACGCTGAAGGTGACGAATCCCGACTACTACACGCTGCTCCTGGAGCATAACCGGGAGGCGATTCTCGCAAACAAAGACAAGTTCGGCGACGTGATATACCGTCCGGTGGACAAGCGGGAGAATTACGTCAAGCGATGTGTGGGTATGCCCGGCGATTCGCTGGCGATTGTTGCCAACCAGCTTTTCATCAACGGCATGGCGGCAAAAAATCCGGAGAAGCTACAGTTCAATTATTATGTGGAGACGGATGGCTCCGTGCTGACAGAGGAGCAGTTCCGCCTGCTGGACGTCAGCAAGAGCGACCGGCACCTGCTTTCCGCCAACGCCGGCTATCATCAGTTGCTCACCTATCTGGGTTTCAAGCCTAACCAGGCCGGCCATTTCAATCCGGTGTACTGTATGCCGCTTACGGTGCAGGCCCTGGAGAAAGTGAGAAAAATACCGACGGTTAAGCAGGTAAAGATTGAGGAAGACGAATGGAGTACGGTTTATCCGGTAGATTACCGGACAGGCTGGACACGTGATAACTTCGGCCCGGTCTGGATACCGAAGAAAGGCGCCACCATCACGCTGGACGAACGGAACCTGGCGCTCTACAACCGCTGTATCCGGAACTATGAGCACAATACGCTGGAAACGGCTCCGGACGGGCAAATCCTCCTCAACGGCAAGCCGGAAACGACTTATACGTTCCGCTACGACTACTATTTCATGATGGGCGACAATCGCCACAACAGTGCGGACAGCCGTTCCTGGGGTTTTGTTCCCGAAGACCACATCGTCGGCAAACCCATCCTGATTTGGCTCTCGCTCGACAAGGACCGCAGCCTCCTCAACGGCGGTATCCGCTGGAAACGGATGTTCCGGACCGTGCACGCGGATTGAGGGGATGAGAAACTGTGGGCTGATGGCGGCGGTTTATCTTTCTTCGGCCTGCCTGGCGCCGGTGCAGTATTACACCAAACTGCTGTCGTATGAGACGGTCTATCTCGAAACGGCGGAAAATTACCTGAAACAGACCTACCGCAATCGTTACCTGATTGCCGGCGCGAACGGCGTACAAGTCTTGACGGTACCCGTCGAAAAGCCCTTGAAGGAGAAATGCCTGACCCGCGACATCCGTATCTCCGACCACGGACACTGGCGCCATCTCCACTGGCAGGCGCTGGTATCGGCCTACGGGCTGAGTCCGTTTTTCGAATACTATCAGGACGATTTCGCACCGTTTTATGCCCGGAAGTTCGATTTCCTGTTCGATTTCAACGAAGCGCTCCGGCAGCTGGTCTGCGAACTGGCAGATATTCGGCCCGACGTCCGGTTCACCTCGCGTTACGAGCCTTCCGTCCCGGACGACTTCCGCCAGTCCATCCGGCCGAAATGCCCCGGCGCGGACCGGGCTTTTCTCCCGAAACCTTACTATCAGGTCTTTGGTGAGAAACACGGCTTTCTTCCAAATTTAAGTATTGTCGATTTGCTGTTCAACATGGGGCCGGAAACGATCCTTGTATTGCAGCAGTCGGTGTCGGTCGGACACGAGCAATGAATGAAACCTCCGGCACAGGTGTCGGCTAATACTCAAAAAAAACGCCTCGCCACCATTTATCTACTTCGCTGAAAATCAATATATCCGGATGCTCTTCGGTCAATGGAAAAGGTGTATTATGTTTTATTGTGATATTTTTAATCGGGATTATAATTCACGATAAAATAGTTTTCATACCTTTGCCGCCGTATAACATAATTTGTTATTGTATATGCGTCAAATATATTTAAATAGACTCAAAATAGGAATAATGGTTTTTAGTGGCTTGGTGGAGACAGGAAGTCATTTCTTGAAATTCATATATAATATTCTTTTTGCGAGAATATTACGCGAGAAATCGCAAAAATCATTTTTGGGCAGGAATGTATCATGCCGGAATTTGTTTGCAGATTTTGTTCGTGTAAACAATCATATATCCAATACGTTTGGATATTCTTGTTTTTTGTTGACGAAATACTGAATTTAATGTTAATGACCAAAAGCGGCATTGCCGATTAAATAACAAAAATTTAAATGGAAGTCGTGATGAAAATAAGGAACGTATTCGGGAAAAAGTTTCTGCTGACGTGTTTTTGCGTCTTGTTTGCGGCTTTATCCCAAGCTCAACATAAACAGGCCTATAACTGGTATTTTGGCAATGGAGCGGGCATGACCTGGAAGACGACTCAGGATAAAGACGGTTTATTGAATTTGCCTATGCCGCTCGCCGGTTCGAAGATGACTGCTCAAATAGAAGGATGTATAACTGTTTCCAATGAGAATGGAGAATTACTGTTCTATTCCGACGGGATGACTGTCTGGAACAAGAACCATATTGCTATGCCAAACGGTACCGGATTAAGCGGACATACATCTTCAGCCCAGTCTGCAATTGTTATTCCTCATCCGGGAAATACGGATCAATATATTATTGTAACGACCGGATTGAATGCCAACAACAAGTTGGACTATAGCGTGGTGGATATGAGCAGCGGTTCCGGCAGTATTATACAAAAAAACATTTCATTGACGACCGGACTCACGGAGACGTATGGCGAAAATATAGCCGCCGTAAAACATGCCAATGGTGAGGACTATTGGATTGTGGCTCCGGGAAAGGGTTCCGGTACAAGTTCGGTCTTGAGTGTATGGAGAGTTACTTCCACCGGCGTGCAAGCGGCAAGGTATAGCTGCTATACTTTGCCGGCAAATACAGATCCGGCTGCCGCAAGAAACGGTTACCTTCGTTTTAGTCTGGACGGGAAGTATTTTGCCTGGGCGGAGTCCATTTCTCAAAACGTTTTCTTCGGAAAATTTAATCCGGCTACAGGCGTTTTTTCTGATATGAATGTGATGACTTACAGTTCTCAAATGAATTATTATGGCGTTGAATTTTCTCCTTCGGGGAAGATGTTATATATATCCTCTTATACTATCGGAATAAGAATGTTTTATGCCTATCAATTCGAAGATTTGTTGAACTCATATCCAATCAGTCCTAATGCTAATACGCTATCTAAGACGAAGGAGCAGCCGCCATCCGGCGTAAATATAAATGCATTGCAATTAGGCCCTGATGGCCGTATTTACGGTGTAGCGAATACATCAGACCTGGTGGTGATTGATAATGTAGAAGATTATGCTAATTTTACGTGCCATTGGAAGGTAAGCGGATTAGTTCCTCCGGGTACGACATCACAGGCAGGCTTGCCTTCTTTTCCGTCGGAATGGCTGCGATCGCTTTTCCCGGTGGCCAAGCCCGACCGTGGCACCGGGTATTCGAATTCGGAGACGGTCATCGACGTGCTGGATAACGACGAATTGCCGGGCGCCTGCGACCGCAACTCAATCCAGGTCGAGGTTACGTCGAAAACCGACGGGGCAACCGCCGAGTTCGACAACAATGACAAGAACCTGGTTTATACCCCGCCTCCGGGCTTTAGCGGGATCGATACCGTGACCTATCGAATCACCTGCGGCCTGAACTCCTCCGAGACCAACGTGTATATCACGGTATATAGCAAACCGGACAATATCAGCGACGCCGAATGTAATGTTAAGCCGCCGACACAAGTCTTCAGTATGAAACAAGCCTACTATTCGGAGGAAATTGTTACTAATACCTGTACTCCCTTTGTCGGCGACCTGATTGATGCAGACGGGAATCCGGGACAGGACGGGATACCGGAAGTCATTGCGATGGCCGATGCCGGGTATGGAATTCATATTTTCAAAAACGACCTGACGCTGCACAAGACGATTAATGCCGATTTTACCGGCTTGGGACTGTCTGATCCGTATGCCATAGCAGATGTAAACAATGACAGTATTGGCGAGATACTTATCGCTCAGTTATCCGGTGATGGTTATCATCTGTACGCTTTCACTGCCGACGGCAATCAGGTATGGAAATCAAACGCCCCGTTTTTTGACAACACATGGACACATTCCCCCAGCAACTACAACAGTCCGAACATCGCCATTGCGGACATCGACCACGACGGGAATTGCGAAATCCTCGTGGGCGACCGGATTTTCGCCGGCGAGAACGGCCAACTGCTCGTCACGCTGCCTTACGCTGCCGACAACGGACGGGGGATAGGCCTGCAGGGCAGTCACTGGGGCTATTTCTCCATCTTCGGCGATGTGGACGGCGACGGCTATATGGAAGCTGTCGGCGGCAAAACGACGTACACCATCCGGATCAACAGCCGCACCAACCCGGCGCTCAATACGGCAACCGTACTGGCTTCCATAAGCACGCGCGGCGACGGCTTCTGTTCGGTGGGCGACATCGACGGCGACGGGATTCTTGATGTGGTTGTAACCGAATATAACGGACACATGTATGCCTGGCAGGGCAGCCGCGACGAACAGATCGGCCAACTGGTCGGTGCGGGCGCCTCACTCGGCTCGCGGCCCTTCATCGGCGATATCAACGGCGACGGATGGGCAGACATCGCCTTTACCTCGGCACTAAAGATGGAAGCGTTCAGATACAACCCCGGTACGGAGCTATTTGAACCGCTTTTCAATATCGAAACCGCCGACAATTCCGGACGGACCACCATGTGCATGTTTGACTTCGATCAGGATGGAAAAGCCGAACTGGTCTATCGCGACACGGATTACCTGATGATCCTCGGCCCTGACGGTCTGGTCAAAAAAGACGCCGACGGCAATGAGGCCAAATATCGCTGTGATTCGGGTACTTCGAGCGAAAACCCGATCGTGGTGGATTTCGATGGCGACGGCCATGCGGATATTCTTGTCACAGGCAGCCTGGTGCAAATAGGCGAGGCGTATCAGGGCCGCGTGATCGTTTACAGCAACAATATACCGGGAACCTGGGCTCCTGCACGTAAAGTGTGGAACCAGCATGGATATAATGTGGTGAATATAAACGAAGACCTAAGCGTGCCGCCGCTTGCCATAGACCCGGCCACCGCCTTTCCCGGCGAGGACGGATTGCTGGGCACTTCGGACGACGTGCGTCCTTACAATAATTTCCTGCAACAGCAAACGACCTTAAACTCCAACGGTCTGCCTTCCTGGCTCACGCCCAGCCTGCAACTCCTTTCCACGGCGTATGACTATCATTTCGACGGCGATTCGCTGGTCATCCGCGTCACACTGGCCAATACCGGGGCTGAGGTTACGGGAACGCCCCTCTATATCACCGCCTACCGGGACGGGGTACACCCCGACAGCATCATGGTTGTGGACAGCCTGATGGAAATAGTGCCCAATGACGGCGTTCCGGTTTGGAAGGAGGTCACCGTGCATAACTTCTCCACCTTCCGGCCACTTGACTCCGTGATGATACGGCTGAACGACAGGGGGTACGGTTACGAGCAACTGGAGTGTGACACTACCCACCTGGACAATGAAATCTTCGATCCCGAATCCAAGATCTATGCCCTTTTCGACGACGTGCAAACCGTACAGGTATTCCAGTACGTCGAAATCGACGCACTAAGCAGCGACCACCTGCCCCCCGGATTCTTCAATCCCCCCTTCAGCCTGCTTGATTCCGTCACACTGCCACCCCGGAACGGCTCCCTGAACGTTTCCGGTTCCGGGGAAAACAGCAGGTTCATTTACATCAATTCCGGCACGGACAGCCTGACGAATCAGATTGACTCGTTCCGCTACCGGTTCACTTTCTACCATCCCGACCTGGGGGAATGGCGGACGGACTCCGCTACGGTTTACCTCTACATCCTGGAGGATCCACACGGCCTCTCGGCCTGCTACAACACACCGGGCAGCGTTGTCCGGCTGGTTGAGCGGCCATCGGGCGTCACCTTCGAGTGGTATAGCTCTTTATCCGCTTCCGAGCCGTCGGAATATTCCGGCTCGACCCGGCCGTTGCCCGCCATGACGACGGACGCTTCCTGGTATATCCGTCCGGAGGTGCCCGACGCCCCGGGCGCCACTTCCGGCTGGAACCGTGCGGGCGGTTTCCCACGCGGGCGGTTTACCGTGCATGTGAGCGACCAAACGCCGGCACAGATGCGCTGGACGGGATTGGTCAGCCACGACTGGCACGACCCGAACAACTGGGTGGAAGTCCATCCCTCCTACGAAACGCCCGTCTCCTGGCTGCCCTCGCCCTGTACGGACGTGGAGATACCGGGCGGCCTTCCCCGGTATCCCGAACTGCGGGACAGCGCCGCGTGCCGGAAGGTGATCCTGCGGGACCGGGCGATGCTCGCCAATCCGCATGTGCTGAAATATGAGTCGGCAGAGGTGGAAATCCGTCTCGGCTCGCTCGAACGCGACCGCTACGTGATGTGGTCGGCGCCCTTGAAACAGATGTATTCGGGTGACTACCACTTCAAGGATGTCAACGGCAATCCGCGCTATGGCGACGTTTACATCAATCTTTTCCAGCAGGATCACCCGGGCGGGGGAAGCGCCAAGGCGGATATGCTGACCGCCACGTTCGGCGAACAGTGGTTAGCGCTTCCGCTCGGCAGGGCCTTCAACCTGAAGGTGGTGAGCACAAGCGAATCGCGCGACCGGCTGTGGAGTTTCCCGCAACCTTACGAGACGCAGCCGGGCAGCCTCAAGCGTGACAGTAGCATGCGTTTGATCACGGACGACCTGCTGCCGACCGGCACCCCGGCCCTCTTCGACCTCCCGGTGACGGGCGGAAGCCTGAGCAGCAGTACGGAGAAGTATATGGTCCAGGTCGTCAATCCCTACCTGGCCTACCTGGATATGTCAAGTTCCTGGCAAATAATTCCGAACTGGCGGACAATTACCTGATATGGAACGGTCGTGTGGAGGATGGATTCGAGGCCGTCAAATTCCAAGACAGCGACCCCGAAAAGGGGACGTGGTATAGGTATATCTACACCAATCCCACGTCTCCCCAACCGGCATACATTCCGCCGCTACAGTCGTTTTTTGTGGGGAAAGCGGTCGCTTCCAGTCCGGTCTATTCGGTGAGGATGTCCCCGGAATGGACCACGACGGCGCCGCCGGACCTGACCGAGGGTTACCGTTTGCGTTCGGCGGAAGCGACCGAGTCGGGCGTGTTACACCTCCGTGCCTCCCAGGGCAACCGGACGAGTTATGCGGCCTTGCATTTCGACCGGAACGCTTCGCCGGAATACAATAGCCGCGAAGATGTGCGGGCGCTGTTTTATGACGAGAACCCGCTGACGGTCTATGCGCTGACTGCACTCGGCGAGCCGCTGGCCATCCATGCCAACGGTGATTTCGAGTTGCAAACCACCGGACTGGGGCTGCGTATCCGGAACGCGGGCGAGGTGACGCTGGCTTTTTCGGGCATGGAACGTTTCGGGCACGATGTTTACCTGCTGGACCGGGAGGCGAACCGGACGATCCCCTTGAATGAAACGCCGGAATATACCTTTACGGTAGTCAAGGCGTCCGGCGCCGCGGTCGAGATCAACGACCGTTTCGCCCTGCGGATGCAATATACGGGCGTATGGAATGAAGCGGTCGAAGTGCAGGCGGAAACGCTGACGGTCACCTCGCTGAAGGGTGAAATCCATGTGCGTTCGACCGGGGGTATGATCCGCGAATTGCAGGTGTACAACCTCGCCGGAGCGCTGGTATATGCTACGACTGAGGCCGCAACGGAATACCGTATCCCGGCCGAAGGCGGACAGGTCTATATCGTCAGGGCGAACATCGACGAGCGAACGGAAACGAGAAAAGTGAGGGTGGGAGAGGGAAATTAACTGACCCGCAATCGTTCAAAAACAAGGCTTGTTTTGTGTGTCCCCCGAGCGAGGGACAGTGTGTCCCCCGAGCGAGGGACAGTGTGTCCCCCGAGCGAGGGACGACGTGTCCCCCGAGCGTGGGACGACGTGTCCCCCGAGCGTGGTACACGGTGTACCACGAGGGGAGTACAGTGTGTACCCCGAGCGTGGTACAGCGGAGGCTGTCTCAACAGCCTCGTGGAAAAGACACAAGACCGGTCTTGAAAGATGGATATATCAATAAATAAAGGTATCAAAATACAATCCGGTCGATGCGTTCCGCCTGTGCATTCTCCATTTGTATGGAAAGGTTCATGCTATCACCGGTTCCTGTTCCGGCAGGTATTGGCTGCGGATGCGCCATTCATGCGGATAAAGGTTGTTCGCACGGTGGCCGATGTGCTTGACAAATCCCAGTGGCGTATCCCGGCAGGTCACGGTCACGTATCCTTTCGGCGTGTCCGGTGGGAGACTCAGGGATTCCTTTTGCAGGTAACGGACGGCTTCTTTCCAGGCGAGTTCGACCGTCGGAAAGGCGTCGTGCCGGAAAGCCCTGCTCAGCGCCAGCGCCGGCGCCGGCAGGAAGTCTTTCCCCTTCCATTCCCCCACCGGAATACCGGCCGTGAGCACACGGAGACGTTCGGTCAACCACGACAGCCGCCCGGCATGAATCTCCGGAATCGCGCGAACGCATGACGCCTCCGTAACGAACCGGTACGCGCCGGTATCGCACAGCCATTCGCTGCCCGGGGGATGCCGGAGCGCCGGCAGCCCTTTGCCCGTTTTGAGGGGAAAAGGACGGCACACCCCGTCAGGCTTGCGCAGGACAGCCAGGAAGAATCCTTCGCTTTTGGTCCGGTGCGGAAAAAAACGGTAAGACGGATAGCGGTCGTCGGCGCTACAGGCGATGCGCCAGCTTTCTTCAACGCTTACCGGGATCACCTCTGCCGGCAAATGCCCGGCAAGATAGCGGATGTTATCCTCGTTTTCTTCGCGATTGAACGTGCATGTACTGTAAATGCAGATACCGCCGGGCTTGAGCGCCGGCCAAACGTCGTGCAGGATACGCCGCTGGCGGGCTGCACACAAGGCCACGTTTGCCGCGCTCCATTCGTTGCGGGCGGCGGGGGTTTTCCGGAACATCCCTTCGCCCGAGCAGGGCAGGTCGGCCACCAACAGGTCGAACCCGTGCAGGAGGCGTCCCAGTTCGACCGGGTCGTTGTTCGTGACGGCCACATCCGGCAAACCCCACTTGAGCACATTCTCCACCAGGACGGCAGCCCGGCTGCGGATCACTTCGTTGCTTACCAGCAGGCTCCGGCTCGGCAACAGGCTCAGCAGGTGCGTTGACTTCCCGCCCGGCGCCGCGCACAGGTCCAGGCAGACCACAGGCGAGGCGATGTATTGCCTGACAACCTGTTCCTGGAACATGGAGGCCGCTTCCTGTACATACCAGGCCCCGGCGTGAAAGTGCGGAGCGAAGGTGAAGGCCGGGCGTTCGGACAGATAGTAGCCCGTGGAACACCACATCACCCGTTCGCACCGTAGCGGCATCGTCATTTTGTCCGGATTGACCCGGATACTGACCGGCGCCTCCGCGCGCAACGCTTCTTCCAGTTGCGGATAATCCTCCCGCCAGCGGCGCATGTATTCCATAAATCCTTGCGGAATATCCATCTTCTTATAATTATCGGGACAAAAGTAGTACATTTGCGGAAAAGAAATTTTATGCAACCGGCTCTTTTCCTGATTCCTGTGACGCTGGGCGAGACGGAGCACCGGAGGGTGTTGCCGGACTACAACCGCGATGTAATCCTTCAGATTCGTCATTTCGTCGTCGAAAATGTACGAACGGCACGCCGTTTCCTGAAAAAAACGGCGCCGTCGATCGTGATTGACGAACTGACGTTTTATGAGTTGAACAAATATACTTTACCCGAACAGGTATCGGACTGTCTGGCGCCCCTGGCCAAGGGCGAGTCGGTGGGCGTGATTTCCGAAGCCGGCTGTCCGGCCGTTGCCGACCCCGGCGCCGATGTGGTGGCCCTGGCGCAGCAGAAGGGCTACCGCGTGACGCCGCTGGTAGGCCCCTCCTCGCTTTTGCTGGCCCTGATGGCGTCGGGATTCAACGGACAGCATTTTACCTTTCACGGCTACCTCCCCATAGAGGCTTCCGCCCGCGCCGCGCAAATCCGGCTGCTGGAGGCACGTATCTACTCGGAGAACCAGACGCAGCTCTTTATCGAAACGCCTTACCGGAACAACCGGCTGCTGGAGGACCTCGTCCGCCTGTGCAGGGCGACGACGAAACTGTGCATCGCAGCCGGCCTCACCTGCGGGGAGGAATACATCCGGACGCGCCCGGTGAAGGAATGGCTGGGCTGCCTGCCCGACTTGAACCGGAAACCCGCGATCTTTCTAATCTATAAATAAAGCAGGAACACAATGGAAATGTATCAGGCACACGAAACCGCCGTGATAGACAAGGGATGCGTAATCGGCGAAGGCACGCGCATCTGGCATTTCTCCCATATCATGGAGGGATGCAGGATCGGAAAGGATTGTATCATCGGGCAAAACGTAATGATTGCGCCGGAGGTGGTACTGGGAAACCGGGTCAAGGTGCAGAACAACGTATCGGTTTATACGGGCGTGATCTGCGGGGATGAAGTGTTTTTAGGTCCCAGTTGCGTATTTACGAATGTCATTAACCCGCGCAGCATCATTTCGCGCAGGCAGGAATATCAGCCTACTTTTGTTGAAAAAGGCGCTTCCATCGGCGCCAATGCGACCATTCTCTGCGGACGGAGGATCGGCGCCTGTGCCATGATCGGCGCCGGAGCGGTGGTGACCAATGACGTCTTACCCTATGCGCTGGTGGTCGGCAATCCGGCACGTCAAACCGGCTGGGTCAGCGAATACGGTCACCGGCTGAAGTTCGACCTCCAGGGCTATGCCGTTTGCCCCGAAAGCGGCGACCGCTACCGGCTGCAAAACGGAAGAGTCCGCAAACTAACAGAATAACCATCCCCTTCTATTAAATGAATGGAGAATGGAGAATGAACGGGACTGTCATGTCCTGAAATAGCTATACAGAGAAAAGGAGTAAAGAGAAATGAGAAAAAGGGTAAAGACGTACAATCGGTACAGTATTTGTTTTAAAGAACAAGTAGTCGAAGAGGTATCCCG
>JAISOP010000334.1 GCA_031275525.1 Tannerella sp. | reverse complement strand
GCAAAAAACATTTCCCGTAAATTCGGATGGTTTATTTCTTGACAGCTCCTAAGCGACGCTCGGGAAGGCGAATTAGTGGTTAGCGGTTAGTGGTTAGTGATAAGTGGGCGTTTTTCACTAACCACTAACCACTAACCACTCACTACTAATTCTCCATTCTCCATTCTCCATTCCCCACTCTTTAGTTTCCGTCCAGCATCAGGTTCATCCAGGCTTCGCGGCGGTTGTAGCGGAGGAGGGTTTGGGTGAGGCGGACGATGTCGGTGTCGTGCAGTGGGGTGTTGTCTTCTGGGCGGTGGGAGAGATAAAGGTCGGTCATACGTTCGCGGTCGAGCACGCGTGCCATGCCGTAGGGGTGTGCGGTGGAGAGGAGGGGCGGGAGGCTGACGATGGCCATGTCGCAGCCGGATTGCGCGAGGAGGTGTTGGACAAGGGTGAGGCGGATGTCCGGCTCTTCGCCGACAAATTCCCTGACGGACATCATGCCGTCGGCCGGTGCAGCCAGGGCCAGGCCGATGGGCGTGTCGTGCCACAGGGCAAGCCAGGCGTCGCCGCCGACCATGCGGCAATCCTGCAGGAGGATTTCCCAATCGCGGGCCGAGTGCAGGATGGCGCAGGGACGTTCCCGCTGCTTGCGGTCGTAGTAGGCAAAGACCGTTTCCGGCGGGAGCTGACGGCCGGGGACGATCCGGTAGAACGGCGGCTCGGGCGGCTCGTCTTCGGAGAAGTGTACCTCGGAGGAATGATCGAAGGCCTTGGCGTATCCGAAGCGCTCATACAGGTTGAACAGCCCTTCGGTGGCGGGGATCAGGGTGGTCAGCGCATAGCCCCGCTCGCGCATCACCTCCAGCGCCTGGCGCATCAGCCGGCTCACCCAGCCTTTGCCGCGTTCGGAAGGCAGGGTGCAGACGTCGCATACGTAGGCCACCGGAAGGATCGTCCCGTAGTAGTTCATCTCGTAGGGCCGCATTTGCAGGGCCGAAATCACCCGCCCGTTTTCACAGAGCGTCAGGACGTTTTCCTCCTTGTACACCCTCTCAAAGTAGAATTGGGTGAACTCTTCCGAATCGCCGAACGAGGCTTTCCACAGGTCGATCACTTGTTCCTTCACGGCTCAGCGTCGTTTGATGGCGGTACTTTTCTCCAGCAGGATCACCGGGTGGTAAGACTGCTTGGATTGGCGCAGCCCGGGGATGCCCAGGTCTTCTTCGCGGTTGATATAGAGGAACTGTTCCGGGAGGCGGGATACAAATTCGCGGTTGATGACGTTGAACACGCCGTTGTAGCGGACGTCCGCCTTTTCCACGTGCACGCCGAAGGTGTCCCGGTTGATGGCCGACCCGTAGGTGAAGGCGATGATCTCGCCGTCCACGCAGAGGGCGCCCCCCCTCAACTCCAGTTCCTCGAAATGGCTCAGGGCAAAGGCCATCGAACGGTGTTCGTGCGCCAGGTCCCCGGCCTCCTCTTCGGTGCGGTTGTCCCTGTACCACTTACATTCCAGTTCCATACACCGGGGCACCAGGTCGGGCGTGACCGGCAGGTAGGTATATCGGTATTTGCGGCTGAAGTTGTTGATATGGTTCCTTTTCGCCTGGTATTTCTTACCCTTCAGTTGTTGCAGGTCGCTGCGCAGGTAGATGTAGTCGTAGTAGTTGCGGTCGGCGAGGTAGATGAACTCCGAGGGGAAGAGCCTGTCCAGGAGGTTTTTCTCGTCCGGTGTGACGCCCAGTATCCACAGCGGGTGGCCGTTTGCACGGGCGTCGTCTTCGAGCGCGGCGAGGATCTGCCTGAAGTCCCCGTTGCCCACGGGAAACATGTACACCCGGTGCTTCCGTCCCTTTTCTTCAATCCTGAAGCGGATCAGCAGGAAGCCGTCCACGATGGAGAACTCGCTGTCATAGAGGAAACGCCAACTGCACATATTGGCAAAGGCGAAGTCGCAGTTCATGAAGCCTCCCGGGTAGGTGTAGGCCGTAATCGCTTCCCTGTCGGCTATTGAAATGGGTTTGAATGATAACATCGTATGAGAAATTAGCCGGTCGGCAGGTCCTGCCAGGTTCCGCCCACCCGTTCGCGCGTGGTCCGGAAACCGGCTTCGCGCAAGAGGGCGAGGACTTCGTCCCGTCCGTCGTTCACCAGGGCGGGGACGTGGCAGTCGGAGTTGACCATGACCGGGATGCGGAGCTTGTGTATCCGTTTCAGCGAGTCCAACGAGGGATACGTCTGCCCTTTCCGCAGGAAATTCTTGGTGTTGACCTCCATGATGTAGCCTTTTTCGGCGATCAGGTGGAGGTACTCCTCAAAGGGTTTCCGGTACCAGTCGGCCGAGGGGTCGAAGCCGCGGCAGAGCGCTCCGTTCATGCATATCTTGTCCGCGTGACCGACAATGTCGAACCCGCCCGCTTCCGCCATCTGCATGGAAGTATCGAAGAAATGTTTCGTGACCCGCCGCACGTCGTCCCCGTAGCGTTCCTTGACCAAGGCGGCGAACTGGTCAAAAGGCCCGTCGATGCAAGTCATGTTCCCCTCCGCCAGCGGCCACCGCCAGGGCAGGAAATGCAGCGACCCGATGCGGTAGTCCAGCGGGAGCGATTGGAAATAGGGGATGGAGGCATTGTAGGTCTCGTCCAGGTAATCAATCTCCAGTCCCAGGTAAACCTCCATCCGTCCGCGGTATTTCTCCTTCAGCCGGTTGACTTCAAGGATATATCCGTCCAGGTCACAGGCCGGCATGTTCCAGGAGGTCTCGAAGGGCAGGGGCGAATGGGAGGAGAACCCGTAGGCGCGGAAATGTTGGGCCAGCGCTGCTTCGACGTAGGCTTCCGGCTGGCTGTGCCCGTCACAAAAGGTACAATGGCTATGAAAGTTACTCGGTCGTATAGATGCTTCCATCGGGCATTCTTTAAATGACCTTCAACGCCTTGCCGGTCTTGACGAAGGCGGCGACGGCCTGGTCCAGGTGGGCTTTTCGGTGAGCGGCGGACAGCTGTACGCGGATACGCGCCTGTCCCTCCGGCACCACCGGGTAATAGAATCCCGTCACATAAATACCCTCCTGCTGCATCCGGCGGGCAAACTCCTGCGACAGCGGGGCGTCGTAGAGCATCACGGCGCAGATGGCCGACCGGGTCGGTTTGATGTCGAAGCCCGCCGCCTGCATCCTGTCGAGGAAATAGGCCACGTTCTCCATCAGTTGGTCATGCAGCGCGGGACTTTCCTTCAGTATCCCGAACGCTTCGATGCCCGCGCCCACAATGGCCGGGGGCAGGGAGTTGGAGAACAGGTAGGGGCGCGAACGCTGGCGCAAGAGGTCAATGATTTCCTGCCGTCCGGTGGTGAAGCCGCCCAGTGCGCCGCCGAAAGATTTGCCCAGCGTACCGGTAAAGAGGTCGATCCGCCCGTACAGGCCGAACAGTTCGGCCACGCCATGTCCCGTAGCGCCCACGACGCCCGCCGAATGCGATTCATCCACCATCACCAGGGCGTCGTATTGTTCCGCCAGTTCGCAAATCCGGTCCATCGGAGCCACGTTGCCGTCCATCGAAAAGACGCCGTCCGTGGCCACGATGCGGTAGCGTTGCCCCTGCGCCGCCTGCAGGCAGCCTTCCAGTTCCCTCATGTCCGCATTGGCGTAGCGGTAACGTTTGGCCTTGCTCAGGCGTATGCCGTCGATGATGGAAGCATGGTTCAGGGCGTCGGAAAGGATGGCGTCTTCTTCCGAAAAGAGCGGTTCAAACAGCCCTCCATTGGCATCGAAACAAGCGGCATAAAGAATCGTATCCTCTGTCCGGAAATACTCGGAGATAGCGGCCTCGAGCCGCTTGTGCAGGTCTTGTGTGCCGCAGATGAAACGGACGGACGACATGCCGTAGCCGTGCGTCTCCATTGCCTTTTGGGCCGCCTTGATCAGGCGCGGGTGATTGGAGAGTCCCAAGTAATTATTGGCGCAGAAATTCACTACCTCTTCTCCCTCATTCACCCGTATTTCCGCCTCTTGCGCCGTCCGGATGATGCGCTCCTGCTTGTATAAACCGGCGGTACGGATGGCATCCAGTTCCTTCGCCAGATAGTGTTGAAAAGTTCTATACATATATAATAGTCTTCTGTATTAAAAAATGGAACGGAGAGCGCCTGATACGGCAGGAACTCCCTGTCCCGAAAAACGTTGCAAGATACGCATTTCTATGGATATGATCAAATGAAAAGCCCGATGCCCGTGACGCAGGAGGCTGTCTCAACAGCCTCTTGGCGTGGCGTCCGTCTTTGCGGACCGGACCCGCAATCGCTCAAAAACAAGGGTTGTTTTCGGGGGATTGCGTGTCAAGGACGGGAGGATGCTAAGAATGGAGAATTGAGAATTGAGAATGAAGAATTGTAACAAGTGGTATTTGGAGGAAATCATGCGGTCACATCTGCCATTGACAACCTGTTTTTAACAGGGAACAGATCGAAGATTTTAAGTCTTTTAAGCCTTTTAGGTCTTTTAAGCCTCGGTGGAACCGAACTGCACAGAACCGGTCATGCACAAAACCATACCCTAATGCAGAAGCGCCGACACTTCTAATGCAGAAATGCCGGCATTTCTAATGCAGAAATGCCGGCATTTTTAATGCAGAAATGGAGGCATTTTTAATGCAGAAATGCCGGCATTTCTAATGGAGGTCTGATATAGAGCGGTTTGAGAAAAAGAGAACCTTTAAAAACCCCCAACGCTTCGCTCCGCAGAAAAAAAAAGTTATCCGCGAATGAACGCGAATATCCACAAATAAAATTATTCGCGTTCATTCGCGTTCATTCGCGGACCTTTTCATTATTTTCTGCGGAGCGAAGCGAAGCGTTGGGAGTTTTTAAAGAAAGGCAGATTCAAAGATTCAATCATTCAAAAGGCTCGTTTTTTTTTGAATCT
>JAISOP010000211.1 GCA_031275525.1 Tannerella sp. | reverse complement strand
TATCACGTCGGAACCGGCACGCCGGGTGGTCGTCACACTGGGGCTGACCTACGACACGCGCTACGAACAGATGGAACACGCCCTGGCGCTTCTGAAACGCATCCCCCAGGCCATTCCCGGGGTGAGCGACCGGGACCTGGTGGCCACCTTCTCGGAATACGGCGACTCGGCGCTACTCATTACCTTTATCTATTTTATCCAGAAACCGGCCGATATTCGTGAGACGATTTCAAAGGTGAATTTCGAGATACTCCGCACCTTCAACGAAGCGGGGTTGAACTTCGCCTTCCCTACGCAAACGGTTTATCTGGAAAGCAACAAGGCGTAACCGGACACCGTTTTCAGGGAATCTCTAAAAACCCCAAACCCATCCGGGAGAATGGAGCGCGAAGGTGGCGACGACTCATTCTCCATGCTTGCCGGCCTGTTTTTTCCCGGCCGTCAGAGAGAGGGTCATTCCTTCCGTGCCGACGAGGGTTCCGGGGAACACCGCTTCCGCTTCGGCCTGTAATACCCCAAGGTCTTCGTAACGGGCCGAATAATGGCCGAGTACCAATTGTTTGACTTGTGCCAGCCGGGCAATTTCGGCCGCTTGGCGGGCGGTGGAGTGAAAGGTCTCCCTGGCACGCGGCAAGTCTGCTTCGATAAAGGTCGCCTCGTGATACAGGCAGTCGCAGCCTTCAATCCACGGGACGATTTCCGGTGCAAAAGCCGTGTCCGAACAATAGGCATAGCGTTTGGGAGGGTCGGCCGGGCGTGTCAGGCGGTGGTTCGGGATCACCTCGCCCCCGGGTGTCGTGTAATCCGCGCCTTGCTTGATATGCGCCAGTTCTTTCACCGGTATCCGGTAGAAATCGATCATCTCGCGTATCAAATGCGACCCGGAAGGTTTTTCGGCAAAGAGATAGCCGCACGTGGGGATGCGGTGTTTCAATGGAATCGACCGGACATACATCGACCGGTTTTCCATCACCACCACCGGTTGGCGGGGGTCAATCAGGTTCAGGCGGACGGGATAAGGCAGTTCCCTGCAAAACACGGCCAGTACCGGGCGCAGGAAATCCTCCAGCGCCTGCGGCCCGTGAATCACCAGTTCGCCCCTTCGGCCCAACATGCCCAGCGTGGAAATCAGTCCCGGCAAACCGAAGCAATGGTCGCCGTGAAGATGAGAAATAAAGATATGATTCAGCCGGTTGAAGCGGACGTGCATCCGGCGCATCTGCAACTGGCTACCTTCACCGCAGTCGATCAGGTAAAGTTGGTCGTGCAGGTTTACCACCTGCGAACTCGTCGCATGTCGCAACGTCAACGTCGCCGAACCGCATCCCAGCAAAGTGATTTCAAAACGTGCCATCCGTTATCCATTGGTTTGAGGGCGTAAAGATATGAAAAAACCGGCTTTAGGGCAGTCTGGGAACCCGGGGTTCATGCTTGCTTTGAGGCGCTATGCATTTTGCGCATCCCTTTGTCATCCATTCTCCCTCCCCCTTTTGTAACAATTCCGGCGATTCATCCGTCTATTACCCGAATACAGAAACAAAGGTCATGATGAAAAAGATTGTAATGATTGTATCGGTATGGTTTGTTGCGTGTACGGCAAGCTACGGACAATATTCCGTCGAACGGCTGTTCGGCGAGTTTGCGGATACGAAAGGCGTCGAACGGGTGCGCTTCAGGAACGGGCTGATGAAGTTGGCCGGATGCATGGGAAAGAATATGCGAGGGGTGAAAACGATCGAAGTGTTGAGTTTTTCCAACTGCGAACCGGCCTTGAAGAACCGGTTGGAACAGGCGGTTGGTTCGTTGAAGGATAAGGATTACGAAACGCTTCTTCGCTCGAATGAGGAAAACAAACGTATCCGGGTACTGGTGAAAATGAACGGCGAGGAAATACGGGAACTGGTGTTGCTGATTACCGGTTCCTCTCAGGCGCTGATACGCATTGGGGGAAAGATACGCCCCCGGGATGCCAAACACCTGGTCAAGGCCTGTCAATAAGCAGAGGGAATGGATGCAAAGGAATTTAAACAGCGCTACTACCTTTTTCATCCCAAACTCTACCGGGTGGCATACGCCCTGCTGAATCACGCGCAAGACGCGGAGGATATGCTCCAGGAGACTTATTACAAGCTGTGGCTCATGCGGGACGAACTGGCCGGCGTCCGGCAACCGGAAGCTTTTTGCGTGACGATGGTGAAGAACCTTTGCCTGGACTTCCTCCGTTCCCACGGTGGACGGCGGGGCGGCGAAGTGGACCCGATGCCGGTCATCCCGTTTGGAACCACGCCCGAGAGCGAACTGGAAAGCAAGGAAGAGGTGGAGCACATCGAGTCGCTCATAAGCCGCTTGCCGGCAAAACAGCGCATCGTCATGCGGATGCGAGGTTTGGGCGATTGTACACTGGAAGAGATTGAAACCGCCCTTGGCGAGAGCGCCGTCAATGTACGGGTGTTGCTCTCAAGGGCGCGGAAAACGTTAAGGGAAATGTTAGCGAAGGGAACCCAAAGAGAATTCAAAGATGCAATGATTCAAAAAACAAGCAAGGAATGAAGGAATGGAAAATGAAGACAAGGCAATTATTGGAAAAGTTTTATGAAGGCCGTTCGACAGGGGAAGAAGAGCGTGCGCTGAGGGATTATTTCCTGGGCGCGGCGGAAACGGACGCCGACCTGCAAACGGATAAGGCATTGTTCCTGGCCCTGGCCGGCGAGGAGATACGCCTGCCGGAGGGTCTGTCCGGACGGCTGGAGCGCTCCATTGAACGGTGGACGGCACGCAGGAGGTGGCGGTATATGACCGGCAGCGCAGCGGCGGTCGTTGGGCTGTGTATCGGGCTGTTTTTCGCAACCCGTGAACCGGCCGGACGGCAGAGGGCCGACACGTTCGACGACCCCCGGGAAGCCGCCCTCGTGGCCACCCAGGCGCTGGCCTTCCTGTCGAGCGAATGGAACAGGGGCTTGAGCCACGTCGCTCAAGCCGATACGGAAATAAGAGAAGTAAACCGGATAGTAAACGAATATTTTAAAGAATAACCAAAGATGAAAGCAAAATATATCCTCATCGTACTGTGCGTACTGTGTGTAAGGATGGGGTTCGCGCAGGACAAACTGTTTGAGAAATACAGCGAGATGGACAACGTCACTTCAATCTATATTTCAAAGGCGATGTTCCGGATGATACCCAACATAAAAGACCTGGACATGAACCTGGCGACCCTGAAGGACAAAATAGAAGCGTTGCAACTCATCAATTGCAGCGAAGCGGAGCTGATATCCCGGATGCGGAAAGATTTCTCGCAACTGGTACAAAGCGGGCGCCTGGAACTGATGCGCATCCGTGACGGCAAAAAACGCATCACGTTTTATTCCGACCAGAAAGGCAACCGGATCAGGGAACTGCTGATGCTGGCCGACACCGACAGCAGTTTCACCGTGATTCAACTCACCGGGGACTTTACGCTGAAAGATATTCAGGATCTTACGGACAAGGCGACGGCCAACTGAGGAGCTGTCAAGCGTTCATGCCATGCCTCCCGGCCCAATGCCCCCGGAAGGAATGCCCCCCTGAAGCGTATCCGGGGCGGCCCTTCCGGAGGGGGACGGAAATAAAACGAAACGGCAACCTTATCAAACGCTAAATTGTTTATTTCATGAACAAGGTTAAACGCAGTGAGGAGAGCGCAGGAACGTTTATTCGACACCATCAGGTCGCGTATCCCGGAGCAATACCGTTTGGTGGATGTGATTGAAGAATTGCTGGAGGTGGGCACAGATTCGGCCTACCGGCGGATTCGGGGGGATAAGGAATTGTCGTTTTCGGAACTGCGGAAACTGTGCCACACCTTCCATCTGTCGATGGACGAACTGTTGGGCTACGACTCGGAACAAGGCGCCCTGTTCCGCTATACGCCGCTTAGGATCGAGCCGCAGGACTATATCCGTCACATCGAACGCTTGTCGAAAGCCCTCGGCGCCCTGGCCGCCGCCGAAGACCGGGTATTGTATTTCACGGCGCAGGATATTCCCTTCTATCACTTCCTGTATCATGAGGAGTTATTGTTTTTCTGGCTATACGTATGGTATGACAGCGCCACGCCGGGGCGAATCTCTTTCCGCGAGTTTCACAGCCGGATGGACCCGGACATCTACTCGCCGCTTCACGAACAGTTGCGCCGGGAATACCTGCAAATTCCATCAAAGGAAATATGGACCGGGCAAACGGCGAACACGATGCTGAGACTGCTGGAATTTTACATGGAAACCGGTGCGTTTGACAGCCGGGAGATCGCGTTTCTCCTGCTCCGCCGGCTGCTCGAACTGCTCGACCGGGTCAGTCGTTCGGCAGAAACCGGCTACAAGGATGCCGGGAGGCGCACGCCTTTTTCGCTCTATAACTGTTCTGTGGACCCGGGGAGCAATATCGTACTGGCCCGTCGCGGCGGCAAATGGATCTGCACGGTCAAACTATATGCCGTAAACAATCTCACCACCCATAACGTCTCCTTATGTGACGAGACCCGGAAATGGGTCAACAACCTGGTTCTGAAATCGACCCTAATCAGCGGCGGCACATCGGAACGGGAACGCTTCCGTTTCTTTCAGGCATTGAAAGACAAAGTGGAAGCCTTGATTCGCAAACTGGAACCAAAATAAGGGTACAAGGTGTACGACCATCGTCACCGGGTTGTGACGATCATCGTCACCGGGCGGTGACGATCGTCGTCACCGGGTTGTGACGATCTTCGTCACCGGGCGGTGACGATCATCGGCACCGGGTTGTGACGATCGTCGGCACCGGGTTGTGACGATCATCGTCACCGGGTTGTGACGATCGTCGTCACCGGGTTGTGACGATC
>JAISOP010000208.1 GCA_031275525.1 Tannerella sp. | reverse complement strand
TTTCTTTTAAGCCACTCTTTACATATGCAACTTGCGAATCAAACCCGGATAGAAATAATCCGGGCTGAACTTCTGCGCTCTTTCCTGGGGGGATATTTATATTGAAACTGCCGAATTAGTTATATCGAACTCAGGTTATGAGAACGCGTTGGCCGAGCGGGTGAACGGGATATTGAAGGACGAATACGCGCTGGATGCCACGTTTGCGGACTATGGGCAGGCGCAGCGGGCATGTACAGAGGCGATAGGGTTATATAATACGCGTCGTCCGCATTGGGCCTTAGGGCTTAAGACGCCGGAGGAGGTACACGGGGCCGCATAATCAATCATTCCTTCCCTGCCCGTCGCCCTAGGGCGACGGGCAGGGAAGGAATGAAAGGACTGAGAAACGAAATGAAACAACAAATAATAATAATAGTAACCTGTCAACTTTTTTCAGGACGTGACACCTTATTATTGCCTCACTTTTGGAATTTTACCGGAGTTGATTTTGCAGCCACTCCGTCACGAACGCATTTTGTTCGGGGAACGTCCAGTGGCCGGTCGTGAGATACACTTTCAACTCCTTGGGGCCGGGAATAACGTTATATGCCGCATACATCGACGTCGGCGGGCAGGTTACATCGTTGAATCCCCAACTGTACATCCCTTTTACCTTGACCCGGCGTGCGAAGTTGACGACGTCGAAATAAGCCAGCGTCTCCGCCTCGTTCGGGCCGGGTTGTTCCGTCCTGAAGTAGTGCGGCCATCCGCCGGCGCGACGGTTCAGGTACCCGGCATAGTCGCACAGCGCCGGGTAGAAGGCTGCCAGGCACCGGATACGCGGTTCCAGCGCAGCGGTCACAATGGACAGGGCACCACCCTGACTGCCGCCCGTGACGGCAAGGGTGGAACCGTCAAATTCGGGCAGTGTGAAGATGAAATCCACCGCGCGAACGCATCCCAGGTAAACCCGTTTGTAGTAATGCGCGTCGCGGTTATTCCGGTTGACGGAAGGATAGTTGCTCAGCGCCCCCGCGCCCAAGAGGTCGTAAACCTCCTGCGGCAGCGTGACCGGGATACCGTGAATGCCGATTTGCAAGGAAATAACCCCGTCGCCGTAGTTCACCCCGCCGTAGGGACGGATGCCGGCGCCCGGCACGCTCAGGATGGCCGGATAGCGCCCGGGCTGCCGGGGCGTCCTCAGGATCCCGTAGATACGCGAACCCGGTCTCTCGTTCTGGAAACTGATTTCATACACATTTGCGCCGGAAGTACACCGTTCCGGCAACAGCCGCAACCGGGGGTCCAAAGGCGCCTTGCGTGCCACTTCCAGCGCTTTGGTCCAGAAGGTGTCGAAATCCTCCGGGTCAGCCGTAGCCGGGCGGATTTGCAACTCGTCGTATGCCACCGTCGTCAATCCCTCATACTCCCTGCCGTCCACTTTGGCCACCACGCGGCAACGCAGGAATCCGGGTTCCTTCATCGAGGCTTTCAGCGTGAGTTGACCCTCTTTCAGTACGACGCCCTGTTTCCTGACGGACGGAAAGAACTCCGGCCCCGTTTCATAATCAACCGTCACGCCCTTCAGCAGGTTCTCGTCCTTGAAAACCTGTACGCGGAAAACGGCCTCTTCCTTCACCTCATATCGCCAATCCTCATGGTCGGGCGAAATGACTACAGTCACTTGCTTCTGGGCAGGCTGTGCACCCACCTGCGCTACCATTCCCCACAGAAACGGCAGCACCCAAAATAACGAAAAATAGTGCTTCATCTGACATGTATTTTAAAATGATGGCGTAAAAGTACGATTTTATTCCATACCTTTGTCTTGTTTTTCAGAGTGTACGAAAGAAATATGGGATTATTCGGTTTTTTCAGCAAGGAGAAAAAGGAAACCTTGGACAAAGGGCTTGCCAAGACGAAGGAAAGCGTATTTGCCAAGCTCGCCAAAACCATTATCGGCAAGCGCCGGATTGACGACCGCATCCTGGATGATTTGGAGGAAATATTAATTACGTCGGACGTCGGAGTGGACACGACGCTGAAGATCATTGCACGCATCCAGCAACGGGCAGCCGCCGACAAGTACGTCTCTACGGACGAATTGACAGCCATCCTGCGCGAAGAAATCGCCGCATTGCTGACGGAAAACAGGACCGGGGATATGGAGGACTTCAGCGTCCCGGTCGACCGGCGTCCCTATGTGATGATGGTGGTAGGCGTCAACGGCGTGGGCAAGACCACCACCATCGGTAAATTAGCCTACCAGTTCAAGAAAAACAACCTGAACGTTTACCTCGGCGCAGCAGACACGTTCCGCGCGGCAGCCGTGGAGCAATTAGTCGTCTGGAGCGAACGCACCGGCGTGCCCATTGTCAAGCAGAAGATGGGTTCCGACCCGGCTTCCGTCGCCTACGATACGCTCCACTCAGCCATGGCCAACCGGGCCGACGTGGTGATTATCGACACCGCCGGCCGCCTGCACAACAAAGTCAACCTGATGAACGAACTGACGAAAATCAGGCAAGTAATGAAAAAACTCATCCCCGACGCGCCCCACGAAGTCCTGCTGGTGCTCGACGGCTCGACGGGACAAAACGCCTTTGAGCAAGCCAAGCAGTTCATCGCCGCTACGGAGGTCAATGCCTTGGCCATTACCAAGCTGGACGGAACGGCCAAGGGGGGCGTGGTCATCGGCATCTCCGACCATTTCCATATCCCCGTCAAGTACATCGGCCTGGGAGAAGGCCTCGAAGACCTGCAGGTATTCAACAAAAAGGCATTTGTCAATTCCCTCTTCGGAGAATGAGAAAAAATAAGGTAGATATCATCACACTGGGTTGCTCGAAAAACCTGGTCGATTCGGAACAACTCCTCTCGCAGTTCCGGCTGAACGGCTACACGGTTGCGCACGACCCGGAAAAGGTCAACGGCGAGATTGTCGTCGTCAACACCTGCGCCTTTATCGGCGAGGCCCAGGAAGAATCCATCCGGATGATCCTCTCGCTCGAGGAAGCCCGGAAAAAGGGACGCATCGGCCGGCTCTACGTCATGGGCTGCCTGCCGGAGCGCTTCCGGGCGGAATTGGAACAGGAACTCCCCTTCGTAGACCGGTTCTACGGCAAATTCAACTGGACCGAACTGCT
>JAISOP010000133.1 GCA_031275525.1 Tannerella sp. | reverse complement strand
ATCGCGTCGGGAGGGGCCGGCGCCGCCGCTCATTTCTACGACGCTTTTACCCTCGGAAGGGCCGACGCGGCGCTGGCCGCCAGCGTGTTCCATTTCGGGGAAATCGACATCCGCTGCCTTAAACTCGAACTCCGCGCCCGGGGCGTGAACGTCCGGATCGAAGACGGCGACGAACGCTTACCCGACTGAATCTCGAATCTTTATGGAATTGAACTTTACCAAATCGGGCGGCTTGATCCCCGCCGTTATCCAGGATGCACAAACGCGGCAGGTGTTGATGCTGGGCTTCATGAACGAAGAGGCCTACCGCAAAACGCTTGAATCCGGCAAAGTGACCTTTTTCAGCCGCACGCGGCAATGCCTCTGGACCAAAGGCGAGACGAGCGGGAATTTCCTGCATACGGTAGAAATCCTGGCCGATTGCGACCTCGACACGCTCCTGATCAAGGTGCGGCCCGACGGCCCGGTGTGCCACACCGGTACGGATACCTGCTTCGGCGAAAGCAATGCGACCGACCTCTTCTTCCTCCAATATCTGCAAGACTTTATCGACCGGCGGCACAGGGAAATGCCGGAAGGCTCCTACACCACGTCGCTCTTCCGGAAAGGCCTCAACCGCATGGCGCAGAAAGTGGGCGAAGAGGCGGTGGAGACCGTCATCGAAGCCGTCAACGGCACGGACGAGGGCTTTCTCTACGAAGCCTCCGACCTGGTGTACCACCTGATCGTACTGCTGGCCGGCAAGGGCTTCCGCCTGGAAGACCTGGCCCGCGAACTGCGCAAAAGACATAAGGAATAGCCCGGTGGAAAAAAAACAGTTGCTTAGGCTGGAAAATATCACGCTTTGCCAGGACGAGAACATCGTTCTGCGGGATGCCTCGCTGGAACTGCACAACAACGAGTTTGTGTACGTCATCGGGCGGGTGGGCGCGGGAAAAACCAGCCTGCTCAAGAGTTTGTACGGCGAAATACCCATCCGCGAAGGCACGGCCCACATCATGGGCTACGACCTGCGCAGGATCAAGAACGGGGAAATACCCTACCTGCGCCGCCAACTGGGCATCGTCTTCCAGGATTTCCAACTGCTCACCGACCGGACGGTGGCCCGGAATCTGGAATTTGTCCTGAAAGCCACCGGCTGGAAAAGGCGGAACGATATCCGGATGCGCATCCTGGAGGTGCTCACCCAGGTCGGGATGCAGAACAAGGGCTACAAAATGCCGCACGAACTGTCGGGCGGCGAACAGCAGCGCGTGGCCATCGCCCGTTCGCTCCTGAACGACCCCAAACTCATCCTGGCCGACGAACCGACCGGGAACCTGGACCCCGAAACGGGCCGGCAAATCGTCCGGCTCCTGCACGCCATCTGCCGCAACGGGAAATCCGTCATCATGACCACACACAACTATACGCTTGTGGACAACCTCCCGGCCCGGATCGTCCGGTGCGAAAAGGGAGGCCTCTACGAATTAAAATGATTTACCCTCACTGATTAAAACAACCGGAATATGAAAATTTTTAAGTTTGGCGGCACGTCCGTCGGATCGGCGGAGCGCATGAAGGATGTTGCCCGGCTGATTGGCGCCGACGGCGCGCCCAAAATCGTCGTCCTTTCGGCCATGTCGGGCACGACCAATACGCTGGTCGAAATCTCGGACTGCCTCCGCAACCATGATTCCGACGGGGCAGACAAAGCTACCGACGAATTATCCCGAAAATACCTGGGACTGCTCGACCGGCTGTACGACACGGAAGCATACCGGCAAGAGGCCCGGAAGCTGGTCGAGGAACGTTTCGACGTCCTCCGTTCGTTCATGAAACAGCCGTTCGGCGCGTTGGAAGAGAAAATCGTCCTGGCGCAGGGCGAACTGCTCTCGACCGGGCTGATGCATCTCTACCTGCGGGAGACGGGCGTCCGTTCCGTACTCCTCGCGGCGACGGATTTCATGCGGATCGACCGGCACGCCGAGCCTGAACCGCCCTTCATCAAGGAACAACTGACGGCGCTGCTGGCAAAGTATCCGGACGACCGGCTGTTCCTCACCCAGGGATTCATCTGCCGCAATGCCGACGGCGCCGTCGATAACCTGCAACGCGGCGGCAGCGACTACACCGCTTCGCTGATCGGCGAAGCCGTCCAAGCCGAGGAAATCCAGATATGGACCGACATCGACGGGATGCACAACAACGATCCCCGCTACGTGGAAAACACCCTCCCCGTGCGGCGGCTGCATTTCGACGAAGCGGCCGAACTAGCCTATTTCGGCGCCAAAATCCTGCACCCCACCTGCATCCTGCCCGCCAAGCGGAACGGCATACCCGTACGCCTGCTCAACACCATGCAGCCCGAAGCCGTCGGCACCACCATCTCCAACGAAACCGAGGAAGGCAAAATCAAAGCCGTGGCCGCCAAGGACCACATCACCGCCATCCGGATCAAAAGCGGACGGATGCTGCTGGCCACCGGCTTCCTGCGCCAGGTGTTCGAGATATTCGAACGCCACGAAACGCCGGTCGATGTCGTGACCACGTCGGAAGTCGGCGTATCGGTGACCGTCGATAACGGCAAGCATCTGGACGGGATCGTCAACGACCTCCGGAAATACGGCAGGGTGACGGTGGACCGGGATTTAGCCATCATCTGCGTAGTCGGCGACCTGAAGTGGGACAACGTCGGATTCGCATCGCGCATCGTCAATGCCCTCCAAGACATTCCCCTGCGCATGATTTCCTACGGCGGCAGCAACTACAACGTCTCGCTCCTGGTCCAAGCCTCCGACAAGCAAAAAGCCCTCCAAGCCCTGAGCGACCACCTTTTCAACACCCCCTCACTCCAGTGTAACAAAGAATTGAGAATTGAGAATGAATAATTGTAACAAGTGTTGTAAATCGACGTCACTCCCCCCTCTCTTGTGGAGAGGGGTCGGGGGAGAGGTGAATCCATTCTCCATTCTCCATTCTCAATTCTCCATTCTCAATTTAAGGATACTCCTGTGTAACAAAATCCTGCCGGTTTCAAAAAAGATGGATGATAGCGCCCTTTGCGAAACCTTTGCGCCCCTTGCGGTTAGATATTTTTACCGCAAAGTGCGCAAAGAAGATACGCAAAGAACGCAACATCGCAGGGGCGTATCGCATACGCCCTTATTGGAATTGAGAATGTTATTTCCGGCGGGCTGTATGAAATTTATTAAGGGACTAACCACTAACCGCTAACCACTATGATAATATTTCCCATAGAACGATTCCAAGGCCTCCGGACGCCATTCTATTATTACGACACCGAGCTGCTCCGCCGGACGCTGGACGTCCTGGGCGAGCAGACCGCCCGCTACGGCTACCAGGTACATTACGCAGTCAAGGCCAACGCCAACCCGCACATCCTTTCCCTCATCGCCCGGAAAGGGCTGGGCGCGGACTGCGTCAGCGGCGGCGAGGTGCAGGCGGCGCTCGAGGCCGGTTTCCCGGCAGACCGGATTTTCTTTGCCGGCGTGGGCAAGGCCGACTGGGAAATCCGGCTGGGACTGGAACACGGCATCGGCTGCTTCAACGTCGAGTCGCCGGCCGAACTGCGCGTGATTGACGAACTGGCCGCCGCCCTGGGTCGGACCGCTCCCGTTGCGCTCCGCATCAACCCGAACGTCGATGCCCACACCCACGCCAAAATCACCACCGGACTGGAGGAAAACAAATTCGGCATCACCTCCGGTATGCTCCCCGGTGTGCTGGCAGTCATGGCGGACATGAAGCACGTACGCTTTCTCGGCATCCATTTCCACATCGGTTCGCAAATCACGGACCTGTCCGTTTTCCGCAACCTCTGCCTCCGTGCCGGCGAATTGCAGGACGACCTGGAGGCGCTCGGACTGTCCGTTGCGCACCTGAACTTCGGCGGCGGACTGGGCATCGACTATCATCACCCCGACCGGTTTCCCGTACCCGATTTTGAGAACTATTTCTCCGTCTTCCGTCAGTCGGTCAAGCCGCGGCCGGGACAGCAGTTTCACTTTGAACTCGGACGCTCGATCGTCGGACAGTGCGGCACGCTGATTGCGAAAGCGCTATATGTCAAGGAAGGCGAGACAAAAAAGTTTGCCGTGCTCGACGCCGGTTTCACGGAGTTGATCCGTCCGGCCATGTACGACGCCTACCACTACATCGAAAACCTTACGAGCAACGAACCCCCGGAGACGTACGACGTCGTAGGCCCGATCTGCGAATCGTCCGACGTCTTCGCCAAAGGCCGCAAGCTCAACCGCGTGCGCCGCAACGACCTGATCGCCATCCGTTCCGCCGGCGCCTACGGCGAAGCGATGGCCTCGCAATACAATTGCCGCCGACTGCCGGAGGCCTTCTTCCCCGACCTCCCCCTGGAATAGGGTGTGGAGAATGAATCAAAGGCAGATTCAAAAATTCAATCATTCAATCATTCAAAAGGCTCGTTGATGGTGATGTAAAAAGTATGCTGAAGTAAGAATTAGGGACGCCGATGTAGCGAGCGGATGAAGAGGGCGTCCCCCCCCCCCCCCTTTCTCAAACCGCTCTGTATCAGACCGCCATTATCTACGTCGGCGTAGATGCACTATCTACGTCGGC
>JAISOP010000074.1 GCA_031275525.1 Tannerella sp. | reverse complement strand
GATCGTCGTCACCGAGTTGTGACGATCGTCGGCACCGAGTTGTGACGGTCATCGTCACCGGGCGGTGACGATCGTCGTCACCGAGTTGTGACGATCGTCGTCACCGAGTTGTGACGATCGTCGTCACCGGGTTGTGACGATCGTCGTCACCGGGTTGTGACGGTCATCGTCACCGGGCGGTGACGATCGTCGTCACCGAGTTGTGACGATCATCGTCACCGGGTTGTGCCGGTCATCGTCACCGGGCGGTGACGATCGTCGTCACCGAGTTGTGACGATCATCGTCACCGAGAGGGTGTGTCCAAAGCCCGCCTGCCGTCAGCTAAAACAAACGGCAAAAAAGGGAGCATTGGGCTAAAGCCCCACGGAGGCGAAGTGGAGCGAGCGGTAGCCGCTATTTCTTTTTTCTTGCTTTTTTCTATGGAGAGAAAAAAAGGGAGTGGCCGCCCATTGGCTCCGTCTCCGCAGGGCTTTAGCCCAATATTCCCCTTTTTGCCGTCTGCTTCAGCTGACGGTAGGCGGACTTTGGACACACCCTCCTACGAGCACGACAACACGGTTTACTTTTTGATTAATTGCAAAATATACGTACATTTACTCGGTCTTTTTCCAAAGGCGGTGGACGCCGGGTAGGAAGACAAGTATAATATAATGTATAATATGGACAGTATAGTAATTATTCCGACTTACAACGAGAAGGAAAACATTGAGAATATCATCCGGGCGGTGTTCGGACTGGAGAAAGTATTTCACATCCTGATTGTGGACGACGGTTCGCCCGACGGCACAGCCGCCATCGTGAAGGCCTTGCAGCGGGAATTCCCGGAACGCCTTTTCCTGGTGGAACGGGCCGGTAAACAGGGGTTGGGAACGGCCTATATCTGCGGATTCAAGTGGTCTATCGAACAGGGATATGACTATATCTTCGAGATGGACGCCGATTTCAGCCACAACCCCAAGGACCTGCCGCGCCTCTATGCCGCCTGCCGGGAACAGGGGGCGGACGTGGCCGTCGGGTCGCGCTACTGCGGAGGCGTGAATGTGGTGAACTGGCCCCTGGGAAGGGTGCTGATGTCCTACTGCGCTTCGGTGTACGTACGCTTAGTGACGGGGATGAAAATACGCGATACCACCGCCGGCTTCAAGTGTTACCGCCGCGAGGTGCTGGAGACCATTCAGCCGGACAAAATTCATTTCAAAGGATATGCCTTCCAGATCGAGATGAAGTTTACGGCCTACCAATACGGCTTCAAGCTTGTGGAAGTACCGATCATCTTTGTCAACCGCATGCTCGGCACCTCCAAAATGAACTCCTCCATCTTCGGGGAAGCCCTGTTCGGCGTATTGAAGCTGAAATGGTGGAGTCTCCTACGCAAATATCCGAAAAAGAAAGCGTAAGGGTGGACACGCTGATCAAAAACGCGCAAATCATCAATGAAGGGCGCACCTTTGCCGGCTCGGTACTGATTTCGGGGGAATCCATTGCCGCCGTGTACGAAGGCGGGGCGGTGCCGGTGGAAGCAACCGGCGTGCAGGTCGTGGAGGCAAGCGGGAAATGGCTCCTGCCGGGCGTCATCGACGACCAGGTGCATTTCCGGGAACCGGGACTGACGCACAAAGGCTCCCTGGCCGATGAAAGCCGTGCAGCAGTGGCCGGCGGCGTAACCTCCTACATGGACATGCCCAATACCAACCCGCAAACCACCACCCCGGAACAGTTGGAGTGGAAATTCCGGCGGGCAGGCGAAGTCTCACCGGCCAATTATTCCTTTTTCTTCGGCGGAACAAACGACAACCTGGCCCAGCTCCACCGGCTGGACCACACACGCATCCCCGGCCTGAAACTCTTCCTCGGATCATCCACCGGCAACATGCGGGTAGATCACCCCGACACCCTGCGCCGCTTCTTTTCCGAAACCAACTTGCTGATTGCCGTCCACGCCGAAAAGGAGGAAATCATCCAACGCAACCGGGCCTATTACCTGAACCAATACGGTCAAGAGGCCTTAGACAGTTCGTTTCATCCCCGTATCCGGAGCGAAGAAGCCTGTTATGCCTCGTCGGCCGGAGCGGTGGAACTGGCCCTGTCGCTGGGCACGCGCTTACACCTCCTGCACCTCTCCACGGCGAAGGAATTAAGCCTGCTGAATAACCGGATACCCCTGCGTGAAAAGCAAATCACCGGGGAAGTATGCGTACACCACCTTTGGTTTTCCGACGAAGACTACGCCACGCAGGGCAGCCGCATCCAATGGAACCCGGCCATCAAGACGGCCGCCGACCGTGCCGCCCTGCGCGCCGCCCTGAACGACAACACGCTGGACATCGTAGCCACCGATCATGCGCCCCATCTCCCGTCCGAGAAAACAGGCAATTGCCTGACGGCCGCTTCCGGTGCGCCGATGATTCAGCACTCGCTGGCCGCCATGCTCGAACTGGCCTTACAGGGCGTATGGACGAAGGAAAAAGTGGTGGAGAAGATGGCGCATCATCCGGCAGACCTGTTCCGTATCGACCGGCGGGGTTACATCCGTCCCGGCTACTACGCCGATTTGGTGTTAGTGAATCCTCAGGACACCTGGACCGTATCTGCCGGAAACCTGTTATATAAATGCAAATGGTCTCCGCTGGAGGGGCAAGTATTCCATACCCGTGTATGGAAAACGTTCGTTAACGGGCAGCTGGTTTACGCCGATGGAAAAATCAATGACCGCGTACGCGGAATGCCGTTGAAGTACCTCGTTTGACGGAAAAAAACAGTTTTTATGACGGAAAAAGGGTCTTTTGGAGGGGAAAAAGCCGAAAACATGTTTTATAATATAATTTTTCGTTTGGCAATTAACATTTGGGTTGTCTATCTTTGCAGCGATAACCTAAACAATCTTTTTCCTTAGAGACTAAGACCTGTTAAAACCCATAAAAGCAGCCTTTGAGAAGGGGCTGCTTTTTTTCATCCAAGTTCGCGTTGTATGATTTGGTTACACAGGTTAGAAGTTTCCCGAAAGTTGTCCGCGAATTTACGCGAATGAACGCGAATGAATCATTCGCAGATATTCGCGTGCATTCGCGAACCTTTTCTTCTTTTCAGCGGAGCGTAGCGTTTGGTGTTTTTAGAGGTTCCCTACATTTAAAGTTTGCAGCGTTCGGGGAAGGATCTTCGTCTTTACAAGTGTTGGATAATAATAATGAGAATATGAAGACAGTGAAATTGATTTTTGCATGTGCAGGTGTCCTGGCGGCTTCCTGTATTTGTAATTCGTGTATGAAGGATGAGGGATATTCGTTGGGCAATGTGTGGTATTCGATAGCCACGGTGGTTCCGTCGGGCCTTTCGCACGCATATTATCTGCGGCTGGACCACGGTACGACCTTATGGCCGGTGGCCACCGACATCCCCTGGTATGTTCCCAAGGAGAAGCGTCGTGCGCTGGCGTATTACACTATTTTATCGGATACTTATTATGACTATGATCACGCTGTAAAGGTGCTCGACCTCCATGACGTGTTGACCAAACCTGTCGCCCAAGACCGGGGCGAGGAGAACGACAGCTATTTTGGGAACGACCCGGTGACGATCCTCGACCTGTGGGTGGGCGACGGCTACCTGAACGTGAAGTTTGGATTCACTTACGGCGGAAGCGTCAAGCATTTCGTCAACTTAGTGAAACGCGACGGCGTGAATACGCCCTGGTACTTTGAATTCCGGCATCATGCTTATGGGGACAATGCCTATACCCAGCGCAAGGGGATTGTGTCATTTGACCTCTCGTCGCTGGAAACGGGCGGGGAAGAAATTCAACTGACCATCCGCGTGAATACGCCCGAAGGAGAACAGGACTACACCGTCAAGTATAATCCGGGGAACAGCGGGCAAACAACGAATGCCGTAGAACGAACGCTGTCCGGCGACATCGATTTTGCGGAGATCGTTTAATCTCCCTCCACCCTCGAAACAGGACAACAGGACGAAACGCCCTTTGTCCTGTTTTTTTTGGGGGGGGGACAAAAAGGCATCCTCCCGCCCTTGACGCGGGATTTCCCGAAAACAAGCCTTGTTTTTGAGCGATTGCGGGTCAGGTCCGCAAAGACAGACGTCACGCCAAGAGGCTTTTGAGACAACCTCGTTGTTTTTGTTCTAACGCATACGACAGAACGTATCTTACGCATACTTCCGGTCGGAATGGAAGCATACTTCCAATCGGAATGGAAGCATACTTCCAGTCGGAATGGAAGCATACTTCCGGTCGGAGTGGAAGCATACGTGCATTTTTATCCTGAGGAAACCTCTACATCCCCAACGCTTGATACCTCTTCTTTCATTTTAATTTGTAACGTCAGCGGGATTGTTCTATATTTACCGCCTGTTCTCCGAAAGTATCTAACGGGACTTCATGCTTTTGGAAATAAAAAAACCGAAGTCCCTTTCATAAATTATTTAATAGTATCTATCATGAGGAAAATGATTTTTAGTATGTTATGTAGCGTATGTATGTGCGCTTTGTTTTCGGGAATGGCGGAGGCCAAAGATTGGCAGCCGCTGTTTGCCGCCGATTTGTCCAACGCCGATTATGACCGGTCCGTATGGTCTATCGACAAGGACGGCGTTATTTCCGCCACGGCTGACCAGGCGATCTGGTCTGTCGCGGCGTATGAAAACTTTGAACTGGAACTGGAGTTCAAGAACGACAAGTGTACCAACAGCGGCGTAGTGATTTATTGTACGGACAAGAAGGACTGGATTCCCAATGCGGTTGAAATCCAGATTGCGGACGATTATTGCGACCATTTCGGCGCGGCGGCTTCGACCGGTTCCTGCGGCGCAGTGTACGGACACCTTGCTCCCTCGGCTTTCCGGCTGGTGAAGCAACCGGGCGAATGGAACAAGATGAAAATTACGGCCAAGGGGAAAAACATTCAGGTGGAACTGAACGGGAAAAAG
This sequence comes from Tannerella sp., assembly GCA_031275525.1. GTDB lineage: Bacteria > Bacteroidota > Bacteroidia > Bacteroidales > Tannerellaceae > Tannerella. Next base: position 20,072 of record JAISOP010000074.1, on the reverse strand, counting down.
ATTACCGACATGGACATGAGCCTCTGGACTTCGGGGAAAACGAATCCCGACGGCTCGGAGATTCCCCCGTGGCTGCCGAAACCGTATGCCGAACTGCCGACCCAAGGGTATATCGGCTTCCAGGGGAAACACGGCCAGGCGCTGATCTGGTTCCGGAATATTAAAATCAAAGAATTGGAGCCATGAATGCACCGCGTATTTCACGCCGCCGGTTTATCAAAGCTTCGGCGGCCACGGCCGGGATGTTTCTCATCGTGCCGAGCCATGCCGTAAGCGGACTGGGACATACGGCGCCCAGCGACAAGTTGAATATTGCCGGGATCGGCGTCGGGGGTAAGGGCGAAGCCAACCTGCGCCACATGAACACGGAAAACATCGTCGCCCTGTGCGACATTGACCGGCAAAAAGCCCAACACACCTTCGACGCCTATCCGAAAGCCCGACGCTACGCGGATTTCCGCCGGATGCTGGACGAGGCAGGCCAAAGTATCGACGCCGTGGTTATCGCCACGCCCGACCATACTCATGCCGTATGCGCCCTGGCGGCCATGCAACTGGGCAAACACGTCTATGTGCAGAAGCCGCTTACACACTCGGTTTACGAGTCGCGCGTCCTGCTGGAAGCTTCCCGCCGATATAAGGTGGTGACGCAGATGGGGAACGAAGGCCATAGCGAGGACACGGTCAGCGAGGTCTGCGAATGGATCTGGAGCGGCGCCATCGGCGAGGTGACGCACGTGGATGCCTGGACCGACCGCCCGATCTGGCCGCAGGGACTGATGCGGCCCGAACAGGGGATGTGGGCGCCGGACCACCTCAACTGGGATTTGTTTATCGGCCCCGCCCCCATGCGCCCCTATCACCAGGCTTATCATCCGTGGAACTGGCGCGGATGGTGGGACTTCGGCACCGGCGCGCTGGGCGATATGGCCTGTCATGTGCTGGACGTCGTCGTCGCGGCCCTGAAACCGGGACATCCCTCGGCGGTGGAAGCCTCCTCCACGGCCTTCAATTCCGAGAGTGCGCCGATGGCCTCGACCATCCGCTACGAATTTCCCGCACGCCCGAAAGAAGGCCGGGTGAACATGCCGCCCGTCGGCGTCACCTGGTACGACGGCGGACTGCTGCCGCCCCGTCCCGATTCGCTGCCCGACGGCGTCGAGCTTGGCCAAGATCGCAACGGCGTGCTTTTCCACGGCTCGAAAGGACTTCTGATCTGCGGCAACTACGGCGGTAACTACCGCCTGCTGCCTGACGGACGGTTCGACCGCCTGCCCAAACCGCCCGCCCGCCTGCGGAGAGTGGGGATGAGCCATGAGATGGACTTTGTCCGTGCCTGCAAGGAATCGCCGGAAAACCGGGTACTGCCGCTCTCGAACTTCGAGTACGCCGGCCCGCTCAACGAAATGGTGATCATGGGAAACCTGGCCGTCCGGCTGAAAAGCCTGAACAGAAAATTGCAGTGGGACGGCGCCAACATGCGCATCACCAACCTGTCCGACAGCGACGAGATCAAGGTCGCCAACGGTATCCCGCATCAGGAACCGCGTACCCTGACCCTGAACGCCGTCCAGGCAGCGGAAGAATACATACGTCACACCTACCGCGAAGGATGGTCGCTACACGTATAGGCGAACGAGAATGGAGAATGAATATGACAAACCTCTCCCCCGACCCCTCTCCACAAGAGAGGGGAGAGTGACATCGACTTACAGTGCCTGTTACCATTCTCCATTCTTTTTTCGTGTCTCCACAAGAGAGGGAGAGAGTGACGTCGATTTACAATGCCTGTTATAATTCTCAATTCTCAATTTAGGGGGTTATCCGGTCATGAAACGAAGTAGTATTATACCGCCAATGAGCGGAACGACCCTCCGTATCCTGGTGTCATTGAGTGTCCTGCACGGACTGAATGACGCCATGCAGTCGGCCGTAACGGCCACCTATCCCCTCCTTAAAGACGATTTGGCGCTGAGTTTCGGGCAGATCGGACTGATTACCCTGACGTATCAGATTGCCGCCTCCGTATTCCAGCCTGTCGTGGGACTGTTTTATGACAAACACCCCTGGCCGTGGTCGCTGCCCACCGGCAGTTGCTTTACGCTGGCGGGCTTCCTGTCGCTGGCCTTTGCGACGAGCCTGCCCTGGGTGATGGCGTCGGTGTTTCTGGTGGGTATCGGCTCTTCCACGCTCCATCCCGAGGCCTCGCGGCTGACGTCCATGGCTTCCGGCGGACGGCGCGGAGTGGCGCAGTCGCTTTTTCAGGTCGGGGGCAATGTGGGCGGAGCGCTCGGCCCGCTGCTGGTGGCTTTCCTGGCCGCCCCATACGGCCGCCGTCACATCTCCTTCTTTGCCATCCTGTCATTGATCGCCATCCTGGCGGCCCTGCCGGTGGGACGCTGGTATCGGCGGCGGCTGCGACTCTGCGGATCGGAAGAGGCCGGGATGAGGGTCCGGACCGAATCGCCGCTGCCCCTCAAAACGGTCGTCGTTTCCATCTCCATCCTGCTGCTGCTGATTTTTTCCAAATACATCTACATGGCCAGCCTGTCGAGCTATTATACGTTTTACTTGATTGAGAAATTCCATGTCACGGTACAGGCTTCGCAAATCTTCCTGTTCGTCTTCCTGGGTGCGACCGCCCTGGGCACGCTCATCGGCGGCCCCATCGGCGACAGGGTGGGACGTAAGTATGTCATCTGGGTATCCATCCTCGGGGCCGCGCCCTTTACGCTGCTCATGCCGTACGTCAACCTGTTCTGGACGGTGACCCTGAGTTTTTTCATCGGGGTGATGATTTCTTCCGCCTTCCCGGCCATCCTGTTGTATGCACAGGAATTGCTCCCCTATAAACTGGGGCTTGTGTCCGGTCTATTTTTCGGGTTTGCGTTCGGAGTAGCCGGCATCGCATCCGCCGTACTGGGTAAAATGGCCGATCTGCACGGGATTGAAACGGTCTATCAACTCTGTGCCTACATGCCTTTGCTCGGCATTATCACTTGGTGCCTGCCCGACCTCAAAAAGCAAAAAGGACTTGTCATAAAATCTCCCTCAAATGAACCGGAAAACCGCCGTTCAATGACCTGAGTTCGATATAACTCATATTGTTTCAGGTTTTTCTTACGTCGAACGCAGGCTTGCAACAACGCCCCGGATTTCGCCTTCGAGCCGTCTTTTTTCGTGATAGGATAAATTAAGTTGGATGTTTTGCAAGTGATTCGTAGATTTGTGGGATAATAAAGTAAAGTCTTTGATTCACTAATAAATATTTGATTCACTAATAAATAAAAGTAAGATGAAACGTCGTGATTTTTTGAGAAATAGCGTAATTGCAGGTGCAGGCGCCACGTTTGCGCTGAATTTTGAGGGCTTGCAGGCCGCCCTGACCGGTCGTACCGTTGCCGTGGAGAGCAAGCCGGAACTGGTCGCCGTTATGGGGGGCGAGCCGGAAGACATGCTCGAAAAGGCGCTGGCCGAACTGGGCGGCATCGAGAAGTTTGTCAAGAAAGGACAGAAAGTGGTTATCAAACCGAATATCGGCTGGGACCGTACGCCCGAACTGGGAGCCAATACCAATCCGAAGCTGATTAGCGCACTGATAAAGAAATGCCTGTCGGCGGGAGCGCAGAAAGTGACCGTCTTTGACCACACGTGCGACAACTGGCAGAAATGCTATACCTCCAGCGGCATCGAAGCGGCCGTCAAGGCTGCCGGCGGAACGATGCTCCCCGCCAACGACGAACGCTACTACAGCAAGGTGGTGGCTCTGCCGGGGGGCGTCACCCTGAAGAATGTCAAAATCCATGATGCCCTGATGGAGGCGGATATTTGGTTTAATGTGCCGGTGCTGAAGAATCACGGTGGAGCCAAGTTGTCCTGTGCGATGAAAAACTATATGGGCATCGTCTGGGATCGTCGAATCTTCCATCAGAACGACCTCCAGCAGTGCATCGCCGACCTCTGTACCTGGCCCAAGAAACCGGCACTGAACATCGTGGATGCCTACCGGATTATGCACCAGAACGGGCCGCAGGGCAAGAGCGCTTCCGACGTCTCTACCGCCAAGTCCCTGATTGTCTCGACGGATATTGTCGCGGCGGATACGGCGGCGTTGCGTTTTTTCAATCAGGTAAAAAAACTGGACATCAACGCCGTCGGACACATCGGCAAGGGCGAAACGCTCCAGTTGGGAACTACAGACCTCGACAAAATCGGAATCAAACGCATCAAGCTGTAAATGAAAAAACTTCATTTCCTGAAAGTATTACGGGTTGTGCTCGCAATACTTTTTTTTGTTCCGGTACTGCTCTTTTTTATTGATTTCACGGGTAAACTGCCCGGTCAACTCCACGTGCTGGAACATCTCCAGTTGCTGCCGGCCCTGTTGGGTGGCATGTACGGGATATTCCTCTGCTGGATGGTATTGACACTCGTGCTCGGTCGCATATACTGTTCCGTCATCTGTCCGGCCGGCATACTGCAAGATGTCATCAACCGGATTTGCTGCATCGGGAAGAAAAAGAAAAAGGGCGTCCGCCGTTTCCGTTACCATGCGCCGCCGAACGTGTTTCGCTACATACTGGCGGCAGTCACTTTCGGGCTGGCTGTTTTCGGCGTGACGGAACTTTGTATGCTGCTCGACCCCTACAGCAATTTCGGACGCATCGCCGCCAACCTGTTCCGCCCCGTCGTGCTGGAAGGGAACAACCTGCTGGCCGATGGACTGCACAAAACGGGAAACTATTCGCTTTATCACGTCGCCGTCACGTCTGTGACGGCCGTTTCGCTCACGGCCGCCGGCATTGCACTGGTACTGTTCGTCGGAATGGTTGTTTTTCGCGGGCGTTACTTCTGCAATACGCTGTGCCCGGTCGGCACGCTGCTGAGTGTCGCATCGCGCTATTCGATTTTCCGCATTGTTTTTGATAAAAAAGCGTGCATCGGGTGCCGGTTGTGCGAATATACCTGCAAGGCCGAAGCCATCGACCCGAAAACCATGACAGTCGATATGTCGCGATGCGTCGGCTGCTTCAACTGCCTCTCATCGTGCAGGAAGGACGCACTGGCATACAGGCCGGTGTTGCCTGTCAACAGAGCAATTCCTGCTACCGCTACCGCTATGTCACCAGACAGCCGCCGGACGTTTCTGGTCACAGGCGTTGCCCTGGCTTCCACCCTTCCGCTGGCCGTGCTGAAGGCGCAGCAGGAAAAGAGGGGAAAAGAAAGCAATGACCTCCTTTCACGACCGGTCACCCCGCCCGGGTCGCTGAACCTGACGCATTTCAAGGACAAATGTACAGCCTGCCACTTGTGCGTCACCAAATGCCCGAGCCACGTCCTGCGCCCCGCCGGACTGGAATACGGCTTCAACTACCTGCTGAAACCCTACATGGCCTACATCGACAGCTATTGCAACTACGAATGCGTGATCTGTTCCGAAATCTGTCCCACACACGCCCTCCGGCCGCTGACGGTCGAAGAGAAGAAAACCGCGCAAATCGGTATCGCGCGGTTTTTCATCGACCTGTGTATCGTCCATACGGAAGAAAATGACTGCGGCGCCTGTTCCGAGCATTGCCCGACGCAGGCCGTTCACATGGTTCCCTACAAGGGTACGCTGACGATTCCGCAGGTGGAGCCGGAGTTATGTATAGGTTGCGGCGGCTGCGAATCCATCTGTCCGGTGCGTCCGGTACGCGCCATTCTCGTCGAAGCCAACGAAACTCACCTCACAGCCAAAAAACCTAAAGAGGAAGAGGCTTTGGATATAAACATAGACGAGTTCGGATTTTGAGGGAACCTCTAAAAACGCCCAACGCTACGCTACGCTCCGCAGAGAGAGAAAAAAACTGTCCGCGAATGCACGCGAATTTCCGCGAATGATTTTATTCGCGCTCATTCGCGTTCATTCGCGGACAACTTTCAAGGAACCTCTCAAGACTGCATTCTTCCTTTTAAACCGCTATCCGTTCCCAACCCGGCGTGGTTTCGCGCGGACGGTAATATTTTTAAACTGTTTTTGAGCCTGTTTCGTGAAAACAGTGTATCTTTGCTGCGTGTTAAACGTGTTCTGCACAAATGAATATTTATGATTCAACAATTCGGGAATTCAAGAATTCATATAACAACAATCAATGATTTAAGATTATAATTATGACAGAATCGAAGGAAAAGCTTTTTTCGGAATTTCCGCCTGTGTCCACGGACGAGTGGATGGCGAAGATTACGGCCGACCTGAAGGGGGCGCCTTTCGAAAAAAAGATGGTTTGGAAAACCGGCGAGGGCTTCGGCGTGAATCCCTTCTACCGCTCGGAAGACATCGAGGGGTGGAAGACGGCTTCTTCCCTGCCGGGAGTGTTTCCCTACGTCCGCGGGACGAAACGGGACAACGACTGGAAAATACGCCAGGACATCGACGTCCGGGACTTCCGGGCGGCCAATGCCCGGGCGCTGGACCTGCTGCAGAAGGGGGTCACGTCGCTGGGATTCCGTTTCGCGGGCGAGGGGGTGAAGGCCGAAAACATCGCCGCTCTGCTTGAGGGCATCTGCCCCGAAGCGGTGGAACTGAATTTCAGTACCTGCCCGGGAAGGACGGTCGCCCTGATCGCGCTGCTGGCCGATTACCTGGCCGGAAAGGGCGTTGACGCGGAGAAATGCTGCGGCTCGATCGGCTATAGCCCCTTCGGGCGTCTGCTGAAAAAGGGCCTTCCGGACGAGGGCGGGACGGAGGAAGCCGCCGCCGTGCTGGAGGCCGCCGGGGTGCTGCCGGGATTCCGGGCGCTGTCGGTCGATGCCTATCTGTTTTGCGACGCAGGCGCGTACCTCTCGCAGGAACTCGGCTACGCGCTGGCGTGGGGCAGCGAGATCGTCGCGCAACTCTCCGACGCGGGTTTTGCTCCCGGACACGTTGCACGGAAGATCAAATTCAACTTCGGCATCAGTTCCAACTATTTCATGGAGATCGCCAAGTTCCGCGCCGCCCGCTGGCTGTGGGCCGAAATTGTGGCGGCTTACGGGACGGAATGTGCGTGCGACGGCAAGATGTCGGCCCACGCGCGGACGTCCGGGTGGAACCTGACGATCTACGACGCATACGTGAACCTGCTGCGCACCCAGACCGAAACCATGTCGGCTGCCCTGGCCGGCGTCGATTCCATCACCGTCTCGCCCTTCGACAGCGCCTACCGGACGCCCGACGACTTCTCCGAACGCATCGCACGCAACCAGCAGCTGCTGCTCAAGGAGGAGTGCCATTTCGACAAGGTGGTCGATCCCTCGGCCGGATCGTATTACATCGAGATGCTGACCGATTCGCTGGCGCAGGCGGCATGGAACCTTTTCCTCGAAACGGAAGACCGGGGCGGATTCTACGCCGCCGCAACGTCCGGCGCCGTGCAGCAGGCCGTCAACGCTTCCTCGCTCGCCCGCCGCAAAGCCGTGGCCACGCGCCGCGAGATTCTGCTCGGCTCCAACCAGTATCCGAACTTCACCGAAACGGCCGCGTCGAAGATCGCGGACAACGACGATGCGTGCCGCTGCACAGCCGCCGCCGACCTCCCCGCGCTCGACTTCCGCCGCGGCGCTTCCGAGTTCGAGGAACTGCGCCTGGCTACCGAACGCAGCGGCCGGACGCCGAAAGTCTTCATGCTCGCCGTCGGCAACCTGGCCATGCGGCTCGCCCGCTCGCAGTTCTCGTGCAACTTCTTCGCCTGCGCAGGCTACCGGGTGATCGACAACCTGGGCTTTGAAACGGTAGAGGCCGGCGTCGAAGCCGCCCTCCAGGCCGAAGCCGAAATCGTAGTCCTCTGTTCGAGCGACGACGAGTATGCCGAGTATGCCCCCGCCGCCTTCAAAGCCTTGGACGGACGCGCCGAGTTTGTCGTGGCCGGCGCCCCCGCCTGTGCCGACGACCTCCGGGCGCAGGGCATCAAGAACTTTATCAACATCAAAAGCAACGTACTCGATACGCTGCGGGAGTTTAACCGACGATTAATCAAGCCGCAGGATGGAAAGCATGAATGAATGTCTGATACTTGTCGATAATGCGAACATCTTTATCGAAGGGAAAAAGTTTTCCGCAAGAAAGAAGGGCCTGGACAGAGGGGACGACTGGAGCTGGCGCATAGATTTCGGCGCGTTGCTGAAAGAGGTGGCCAACGATCATAAAATTATCGGCGCGATTCTGGTCGGCTCCACGCCTCCGCCGAACGATTCGCTCTGGGGCGCCGCCAAATTTCAGGGATTTGAAGTAGTTACCTACGAAAGAAGCATCTTCGGGGGAGAAAAAGCCGTGGATACGGAGTTGGTGGCAAGAGGCTTGAAGGTCATATACAAACACCCGACGCCGGCCGTGCTGAAACTGCTCTCCGGGGACAGGGATTTCATCCCGCTCCTCAAGGCGGCATACGAAGAGGGCTGGGAAACGGAGTTGTGGGGCTTCGGCGACAGCATCTCGCCCGAACTCTCGCTGATGGCCAACCGAACATACACGCTCGACCGTGTTTTCGACCGGATCGGTAAATATCAAACACCCATTTAATTCAAAACAATGAGACCGAATTTTAAAACAATTGATATAAGAAACGCCGGATTCGCCGCAACCGGCGCAACGGAACGGGCCGCAGCCGGCTGCGACGCCGAAACCGGCTGGCAAACGCCCGAACATATCCGGGTGAAATCCATATACACCCCAGAAGACCTCGAAGGCATGGAGCACCTGGGCTACGCCTCCGGCTTGCCGCCCTACCTCCGCGGCCCCTACAGCGGCATGTACGCCATGCGCCCCTGGACCATCCGCCAGTATGCCGGCTTCTCGACCGCCGCGGAATCCAACGCCTTCTACCGCCGCAACCTCGCCGCAGGGCAGAAGGGACTATCCGTCGCCTTCGACCTGGCCACGCACCGCGGCTACGACGCCGACCACGAACGCGTGGTGGGCGACGTCGGCAAGGCGGGCGTCTCCATCTGTTCGCTCGAGGACATGAAGGCCCTTTTCGACGGCATCCCGCTCAGCCAAATGTCCGTCTCCATGACCATGAACGGCGCCGTCCTGCCCGTCCTGGCCTTCTACATCAACGCCGGGCTGGAACAGGGCGCCCGGCTGGAAGAAATGGCGGGTACGATACAGAATGACATCCTCAAGGAATTTATGGTGCGCAACACCTACATCTATCCGCCGGAATTTTCGATGAAGATCATCGCCGACATCTTCGAATATACCTCGCAGAAAATGCCCCGCTTCAACTCCATCTCCATCTCCGGCTACCACATGCAGGAAGCCGGCGCAACGGCCGACATCGAGATGGCCTACACCCTCTGCGACGGCATGGAATACCTCCGCGCAGGCGTCAACGCCGGGATCGACGTCGACGCCTTTGCCCCCCGCCTGTCCTTCTTCTGGGCCATCGGGATGAACCATTTCATGGAAATCGCCAAAATGCGTGCCGCACGCATGATCTGGGCCAAGATCGTAAAAAGCTTCGGCGCAAAGAACCCCAAGTCGCTGGCCCTGCGGACACACTGCCAGACCTCCGGCTGGTCGCTCACCGAGCAGGACCCCTTCAACAACGTGGGACGCACCTGCATCGAAGCCATGGCCGCCGCCCTCGGACACACGCAGTCGCTCCACACCAACGCCCTGGACGAAGCCATCGCCCTGCCGACCGACTTCTCCGCCCGCATCGCCCGCAACACGCAGATCTACATCCAGGAAGAAACGCAGATCTGCCGCGGCATCGACCCCTGGGCCGGCTCCTACTACGTGGAGACGCTGACGAACCAGCTGGTGCACCGGGGCTGGGCACTGATACAGGAGATCGAAAGCATGGGCGGCATGGCCAAAGCCATCGAAACCGGCCTGCCGAAGATGCGCATCGAGGAAGCCGCCGCACGCACCCAGGCACGCATCGACTCCGGCACGCAGACCATTGTCGGCGTCAACCGCTACCGCCTCGACAAAGAAGCGCCCATCGACATCCTCGAAATCGACAACACGGCCGTGCGCGAAGAGCAGATCGCACGTCTCGGGGAGCTGCGTGCCCGGCGCGACGAAGCGACCGTCCGGCAGGCCCTGGCCGACATCACGGAATGTGCCCGTACCCGGCAGGGCAACCTGCTGGAACTGGCCGTCAAAGCAGCCGGCCTCCGGGCCACGCTGGGCGAAATATCCGACGCCTGCGAAGCCGTCGCCGGACGTTATAAAGCAATCATCAGAACCATATCAGGCGTGTATTCATCGGAAACAGGAAAGGATGCGGACTTTGCCGAAGCCTGCAAACTGGCAGACCAATTTGCCGGAAAAGAAGGCCGCCGGCCGCGTATCATGATCGCCAAAATGGGGCAGGACGGACACGACCGCGGGGCGAAAGTCGTAGCCACAGGCTATGCCGACTGCGGCTTCGACGTTGACATGGGGCCGCTCTTCCAGACGCCGGCCGAGGCCGCCCGTCAAGCCGTAGAGAACGACGTCCACGTCCTGGGCGTCTCCTCGCTCGCCGCCGGACACAAGACCCTCGTGCCCCAGGTCATCGAAGAACTGAAAAAGCTGGGGCGTCCCGACATCCTCGTGATCGCCGGCGGCGTCATCCCCGCACAGGACTACGACTTTCTGTACCGTGTCGGCGTCGCGGCCATCTTCGGCCCCGGCACCTCGGTCAGCAAAGCCGCCGTTCAGATACTGCACATCCTGCTGGGCGAATAGGAACAGGGGAACGTGAAGAATTGAAAACAAAGAGCGGAGAATGAAGCAATAAACCGGTGTGCGGCCCAAACCCCGAAGGGATGACTTGTCGGCAAACAATGGATACCGGCAGGTCATCCCTTCGGAATTTTCCGGAAGGAGGAAACGGCTTTGCTGCCGGCAGGTCATCCTTTCGGAATTTTTGTCTTACACCGCTTCGTCCCTCCGTTCTCCACTTTTAAGGTACGCCCTAAATCCCGCAATCGTGCGAGGTGGAGCCTCTCTTTCCGTCTTTTTTTCCGGTTAAATGTTTATATATCCGTTTACTTTAAGCCACAGTCCATTTTTCTGCCGTCCGCTCTCCGGCGTTTTCGGGAAACATCCCGAAGTTTCCGGGAAGTATCCCGAAGTTTCCGGGGAACATCCCGGAATTTCCGGAAAAGATTCGACAGGGGAGAAAAAAGTCTTTTCCCGCCGGGAACGCATTTTTTTTCGATCTCCGGGAAGGTCCGGATGCAAGGAGTGGTCCGGAAATAAACCCTCTCTTTACGATCCTGTTTTTTACAGCACAAAGCCCGAAAAGGAGTGCACACCGGGGTGTGCGTGCCTTTTCGGGCTTTGTGCTGCAAAAAACATTTCCCCATCCGGGGTATGGTTTATCTCCCGACTGTTCCTTCGTTGAAAAGAAAATACCTTTTTTCTTGAACCGGATGGCATGGCTGTGCCCCCATCTCACTTGGCATAACTGACGGCACGTGTTTCGCGAATCACCGTGATCTTTACCTGACCCGGATAGGTCATTTCATCCTGTATTTTCTTCGCTATTTCCATGGAAAGGTTTTCCGTACGCTTGTCGTCCATCTTGTCTGCGCCTACGATCACGCGCAACTCGCGACCGGCCTGGATAGCATACGTCTTCAGTACGCCCGGGTAACTCAGGGCCAACTGTTCCAGGTCGTTGAGGCGCTTGATATAAGCCTCCACGATTTCACGACGCGCACCCGGACGCGCACCCGAAATGGCATCGCAAACCTGAACAATGGGGGCCAGCAAGGACTGCATCTCCACTTCGTCGTGATGAGCGCCCACGGCATTGCAGATATCCGGTTTCTCCTTGTACTTTTCGCAGAACTTCATTCCCAGGATGGCGTGCGGCAGTTCCGGTTCGTCGTCCGGCACTTTTCCGATGTCGTGCAGCAGTCCGGCACGGCGTGCCTTCTTCGGATTCAACCCCAGTTCGGCAGCCATCACAGCACACAGATTGGCCGTTTCACGCGCATGTTGCAAGAGGTTTTGTCCGTAGGAAGAACGGTATTTCATCCTCCCTACCATCCGGGTGAGTTCGGGATGCAAGCCGTGAACTCCCAGGTCGATGACCGTACGTTTTCCCGTTTCCACGATTTCCTCCTCCACCTGCTTGCGTACCTTGCCGACCACTTCCTCAATCCGCGCCGGATGGATACGTCCGTCCAGCACCAGTTGGTGTAGCGCCAGGCGAGCTACTTCGCGGCGGACGGGGTCGAAACCGGAAAGAATAATCGCTTCCGGGGTGTCGTCAACAATGATTTCGATGCCGGTAGCGGCTTCCAGCGCACGGATGTTCCGCCCTTCGCGGCCGATGATGCGGCCCTTGATTTCGTCCGAATCAATGTGGAATACCGTCACCGAATTTTCGATGGCCGTCTCCGTCGCCACACGCTGGATGGATTTGATGACAATCTTTTTCGCTTCCTTGTTCGCCGTCATTTTCGCTTCCTCCATGATTTCGTTGATGTAGGAGGCGGCATTTGTTTTTGCTTCATCTTTCAGCGATTCGGTCAGCCGTTCCCGCGCTTCGTCGGCCGAGAGACCGGAGAGGGTTTCCAGGTAGGCAACCTCCTGCTGGTGCAACTTCTCCATGTCCTGCTTCCGCTTTTCAACCAGCAGCAATTGATTGTTCAGGTTTTCCTTGGCAGCGTCTGCCTCCGCCGTTTTCCGCTGCAATTCTTCCTGCCGCTGGTTGAATATCAGTTCCCGCTGTTTCAGTTTCGCTTCGGCAGACTGCATCTTGGCGTTCCGTGAGGCAGCCTGTTTTTCCAGATCCGATTTCATGTGCAGGAATTTCTCCTTCACTTCCAGCATCCCGTTCTTTTTCATTACTTCCGCTTCCTTCTCCGCCCCTTTCAACAGGGCTTTATAGCGGTATTTTCCCCAAAAAGTAGCTCCAACCCATGCAAACAGCGTTCCTGCTGCAAAGGCTCCTGTTGCCCAATATATTTCTGTCATTTCTTGTTCCTGTTTTGCTTAATCATAGAAAAGTCTATTTCTTCAAATAATCATCCAATTGATCCATCCATAGCCGTATTTTCCGGGCATAGGTTTCCAGATCGTTTTCGGCTTCCAGTCTCAGCACATCCCGCGCCAAATGAATGGCGACCATCGTCAACAACTGGGCATCTCCCAGTGATTTTGCGAAATACTGCCGATACTGTATCAGGTGCTGTTCCACCCGCTTGGCTGCCTCGCGATACAGGAATTCCTCCTCCTCGTTACCACGCCTGACGGGTACGCTGTACGTTCTCCCGGCTACCTCTAACTTTATGTCGAATTCATTCCCCTTCACACTTATCCGTTTAATAGCGTTATATAATTTATACACGCATCTATTTCACGCACTAAATGCAACAACCTCTTCCGCGCACTTTTCACATCGTCTCCCTGCCCGGCAGACATTGCGTGTGCCGTCAACAAGTTTCCGTACTTCGTCTTCAGCGCCTGAATATCTTCCCGGACCTGCCGCACAGTCGATCTCTCCTGTTCCAGACTCAGCGTCAATTTCCGTATTTCCGCCTTCTGCCCTTCACATAAGGCGAGGAGTTCGTTGATCCTTCCGTCCAATGCGGACAATCGTCTGTTCTGTTCTTCGGTCATTTCAAGTCAAATTAGCCACAAAAGTAAAAACCGAAAATGAAAAACACGCTTCAGATACTCACTTTCCCGCCGACAGGAAAAAACAGTCTGCCCCGAAACAGGATAAATTCTTTTATTCTGCCAGCCAAATGCTTATTTCTCCTTCCTGTTCGGAAAGGTCTATCTTGCCTTCCTTAGCCAGCCAGCCGACGGCCATGTACACGTCTTTTTCTTTCCGGATTTTCGTTTCCTTCTTAATGTCCTTTATACTCATCCGGCCACCCTTGTTCAACGCGCGCCATACAAGCCCCGCATTGGTACCTATTAAATGTATCATATTGTTTTCGTTTTAAAATCTATCAATTTTCACGTTCCTGCAAAGATATAACTTTTATTTGTAAAGACTCCTTTCCATGCTATTTATTCCGGGGCTGAGGCATCTTACCGGAAAGAAATATACATCACCCCCCCAAAGAATTATTGTTACTTTTGCAACCGGACAGGTAAAGCGCTATCAGGAAATGAACAAGGAGATTTTCGACAATATCGCTTATGCCGGTTGACAAAGAAAAAAGTAACAGGAAGAGACTATGAATTTATACCCCAAACTTATCCTCGACGCGCTGGCCAAGGTGCGCTATCCGGGCAGCGGCCGGAACCTGGTGGAGGCCGGCATGGTGGACGACAATATCCGTATCGAAGGCGATCGCGTGTCGTTTTCGTTGCTTTTCGACAAGCCGAACGACCCCTTTATTCGCTCGGTCGTCAAGGCGGCGGAAGCGGCTATACAGACGTACGTGTCGCCGGAGGTCGATATCCGGGGACGCATTTCCGTGAGGAGCCGTCCGGCCGTTGCGCCCGCCGGAGCAGAGGAGCCGTTGCCCGGCGTAAAGAATATCCTTGCCGTTGCATCGGGCAAAGGCGGCGTCGGAAAAAGCACGCTGACGGCGAATTTAGCCGTCGCGCTGGCGGCAGCGGGCTACCGTACGGGGCTGTTGGACGCCGATATCTTCGGGCCGTCGCAGCCGAAGATGTTTCAGGTAGAAGAGGCGCGTCCGTTGCTGGAAAGGTTGGGAGAACGGGAAGTGATTCGGCCGGTGGAAAAGTATGGCGTGAAACTGCTTTCCATCGGATTCTTTGTCAGCCGCGACGACGCTGTGCTGTGGCGCGGAGCCATGGCCGTCAACGCGCTGAAGCAACTCATCGGCGAGGCCAACTGGGGTACGCTGGACTATTTCCTGATCGACCTGCCCCCCGGAACGAGCGATATTCACCTGACGCTGGTACAAACGCTGGCCCTCACCGGCGCCGTGGTAGTATGCACTCCGCAGGCCGTCGCGCTGGCCGACGCCCGCAAGGCCATCAGCATGTTTGCCGGCGAGAAGGTCCATGTACCCGTCCTCGGGCTGGTGGAAAACATGGCCTGGTTCACTCCGGCCGAACTGCCCGAAAACAAATATTACCTTTTCGGCAGGGACGGCGGCGTGCAACTGGCGAAGGAACTGAACCTCCCCCTGCTGGGACAGATACCGCTTGTGCAAAGTATCTGCGAAAGCGGAGACCGGGGAGAGCCGTCTGCCCTGCATCCGGAAACAATCACCGGCGCGGCTTTTCACGAACTGGCACGCCGCGTAGTGCAGCAGACCGACCTCCGTAACAAACAGCGCCCACCCACACAGCGGATCACGACGAAATAGAATGGAGAATGGAGAATGGAGAATGAAAAACAAAGCCCGCAACGGGGTTTTATACACGTTGCGGGCTTATCATATCCACCCTGAATGAAACGGGAGTTCTTATTCTATTTCTATCTGCCTTATGATTTGGGGCTTTTCTTCTTTCGGGATTTTCGGGATTTCGATAGTCAGTACACCGTCCTCCGCCTTTGCCTTGATCTGGTTCTTGTCCACGTTATCGGGCAGAATCATACTCTGGCGGAAACTGCTGTACGTAAATTCCCGGCGAAGATACTTGTTCCCCTTGTCTTCATCCTGGGTTTCCGACTTCTTCTCTACCGAGACGGTCAGGCAGTTGTCGTCGTGCACGTCAATCCGGAAGTCTTTTTTCGTCAGTCCGGGAGCGGCGATTTCGATTACGTATGCCTTGTCGTTCTCGATAATATTGACCGAGGGAGAAGCTACACGCGGCCTCTCTACCCATTCATTACCGAAAAAGTCATTGAAAATACTCGGTAACCAATTTGTTCTTCTTGTTAGCATCATCGTTTTGTCCTCCTATTTTTATTAATAATTTAGTTTACTATGCCCCGGGATTCTTTTCCCGGTTCATTGATACACCTTACAAAGGGGATGCCAAATACTCGCTTCCTTTCATTTCCGGACAACTTGTCATTGTGAAAATGACCGGATAACAGTGTTCAATCAAAAATAAAGACAAAATGACGCAATATAAGAGGGGAGGGGAGCATTTCCACCAAGGTGGCAAAGGGGAGGGAAGACTTCAGGCCCTGCTCGACGTAGCCGGAGTGCGCCGGACAGGGGCAGGGCGTTTGTTCATCGAAAAAAAAAGGGGCGAACCTCACGGCCCGCCCCTTTTAAGGCAGTTAGTTTCAATTTTTCCGTATAATCACTTTATAAGAAGTCCTGCCGTTTAGCGTGACGATATAGATGCCGGCCGGCAAGGATTGTACGATTGTTTCGCCGGCGGCGTAGAGGAATGTTTTCAACAATCGTCCGCTTATTTCATAGATACGCGCGCTGCCGGAGGTGGCGGCGGCGATGTAGAGGCGTCCGGCGCGGCTCCAGACGCTGGGGCCGGCGAGGGTGGCGGAGGCGGTGGAGAGGTCGGCGGAGGCGGTGATCGAGACGACGAGGTTCTCCGTGATGTAGCGGATGCGGACGGCGTAGGAGCCGTCGGCGGAGGCAGTGACCTGTAGGCCGTCGTCTTCGTCGTCGGGAAGGGTGCGCCGGCTGGTTGTCACCACGGGCAGGTAGCCTTCCGGCAGCAGGGCGGTGGGTGTGAGCGTGAGCACGAGGTCGCGGTGGCTCTCGACGTGGTGGATGCCGGGAGCGGGATCGACGGTGAAGTAGGGCGACGGCTCAATCGTTACCGCGCGGCGGATGGTAGGGTCGGCCAGGTCGAGGATGACCAGCCGTCCCAACTCAAAGATGGTGGCGGCGTAGTTCGCGTTGCCGGCCACCTCCACCGTTACGACGTAGATGCCGGGTTCGGTGGGGATTTCCGTGCTGCCGTTGTACTTCACTGCGATGTGGCCCATGTTGGTGGTGTCTTTCGGCGTCACGGCGGCATCTTTCGGCAGGCCGTCGTAGAAAACGTATTCCTCGGGCAGGTCGAAGGCAAAGTCGCCGACCGTCGGTGCGGCCTGTGCGATGGTAAACCTCCCCAGCACAAGACCGGTGGCGGCGGCATAGGTTGCGCCTTCGGCAATATCGACCGTCACCTCATACGTGCCTGCGTTGACGGGAGGGGTGGTGGAAAGCGAATAGGCCGTGCCACCCGTGCCCCGGTACTTTACTGTGACGGCGCCCAGGCCGGTAACGGAGGATTTCGGCGTCGGGCGGGCCATGCCCTGCTGCCGGCCGGTGTAAACAAGGCCGGCGGGCAGGGCGTAGTCCAGGTCGCTGTCGGTGGGCGTCGGTTTGATCACTACTGCCGTAACGGTAAATTCCACGTCGAAAGAAGCGCGGATGCCGTGATCGCCTGCAACCGTGACCGTGGCCGTGTAAGTCCCGGCGGAAAGCCCGGTGACCGGCGCTACCGTGAAATCTTCACTCCCCCCGGTGGTGGTTATGTTCGGCAGCGAGGATGCGGACAGCGCAAATGCGCCGGGATTGGCGCCGCTTAGCGCTACGGTCAGTCCCGTGGCGTCGATTCCGTCATTGGTTACCGTGGCCGTCAGCGGAGCCGGCGCCGCATAGCTGCTACCCAGGGATGGAAAAACGTATGTGCCTGTCGGGATGATTGAAATGCCGTAAGAAAACGACAGGGTTTCGGAACCGGTGTGATCGCCGGAGCGCGTGTAAGTGTAGGCGTATGTTTTATCTTCGGACGTCGTAAGTTCTACCGTTTCGTCGATGGCGGTTGGGGTCAGGTAGAAATAGACTTTGCCGCCGGCGTCGGTTGTCACGTCCTTGATGCCGTAGCCGCTTAGCGGCGGAGTGTTTGTTGCGTCGCAGGCGATGCCGTTGATGCTGCCCGCCGTGATCGCCGTATGGATCGCGGGCGTGCTGCCCACCGTCAGGGTGTTGAGGTAAACGTTGTCGCCGGCGCCGTCTTTGGGCTGCGGCTGTATGCCGGCTTTGATGCTGCCGCCGGTGATGGTAACGGCGCCGTCGGAGTTGAACCAGCTTTCGCTGTGGCCGCCGCCGATGACGGTGGCCGTAACCGTGCCGCCGGAGATGGCAACGGTGCCGCCGTTGCTGGATTCCTCGTAGCTCCAGCCGCCGCCGATGCCCGCGCCGCCGCCGCCGCCGGTGGCCGTGACTGTGCCGCCGGTGATGGTAACGGTGCCGCCGTTATTGGTGCTCCGTTCGCTATAGCCGCCGCCGATGCCCGCGCCGCCGCCGCCGCCGCCGGTGGCCGTGACCGTGCCGCCGGTGATGGCAACGGTGCCGGCGTTGCTGTTGTTATCGTCGCTACGGCCGCCGCCGATGCCCGCGCCTTGGCCGGTGACGGTTGCCGTGACCGTGCCGCCGGTGATGGTAATGCAGCCGGCGTTGCTGGCGCCGCCGCTGCCGTTGTCGCTGAAGCCGCCGCCGATGCCGGCGGCGTCGCTGCCGGTTGCGGTCAGTGAGCCGGCGCTTTCACTTTCCGCCGTAATCGTCAGCGTAGCACCACCGGAGGGGACGTGTATGCCGGCGCCCCTGCTGCTTGCCGTCAACAGATTGGTTTCCTCCAGGATGAGTTTCACTGTTGCGCCGCTCATGTCGAATGCGTGGCCGTCACCGGAGGACCTTTTGATGTTTACGCCGTGGAGGGTGATGTTCACGTTCGTAAGACCGGACGATACCTTGACGGGCCTGTCAACCTCGGCGCCGGCGCCGGTGATGGTGTAATCGCCGTTGGCCGTGATGTTGAGCGTGGAGCTGTTGAAATCCCAGCCGGGGCCGCTCTCTCCCTCCGTAACGGTGTTGATGTTGACGGTCTCGTCGGCCCGGACGTTCATGCCGCCTGCCGCCCAGAGCAGGACGGCCAGCGTTGCGGCTATGCCGCGATGACAGGAACCGTGCAGGACGGTTCCCAAAATGCCTTTCGCCGTGAGCGAAAGGCGTGCTGTTTGAAGTAGTCTTTTTATCATGATTCTTTCTTTTGTAAAGGGTGAATTTGTAGAGGGCGAACACGCAGGTTCGCCCCTACAGCACGAATCAGATTGCGCGTACGATGATGAAGGTGACGGTCTTGCTGCCCCTGAATTTTCCCTTGCCGCGGATGATACATTCGGCGTTGCCCACTTCGGTGTTGTTGCGGTAGGCGAGGTTGTAATCCTTGCCCAACTCGAGGTGGACGGTGCCGTCGTGCGGCGTCTGGTAGAGCACGTCGGGCGCGGGCGTGAGCGGACGTCCGGTGTACTGCTGGGGCGGGATGGGCGCCGGTTCGCTGTCGGAGATGTCGTGCCTGACGGGGTCGAACTCCCCGTTGAGGCGTTCGATCTCCGGGTTCAGGCCGTTGATGAAAGCAGCATAGTCGGGCGAGGCGTTGAGCCTGGCGCCGGCGTCGATGATGTCCACGATCTGATAGTAGATCTTTTCGATATTGCGCCGTACTTCCGGGAAAGGAGTTTCGGGCTTCAGCAGTTCCTTCTCGTCACGCTGCTTGAGCAACTGCCGGAAGAGCGTGAAGGCGTTTTGCAGTTCGCTTACCAGGGCGGTGATGCCAAGCACGGAGGCGTCATTGTAATACGCGCCGCCGCTCTGGAGTTGCTCGAGGATGGTGAGCACGTCGCCTTCCTGTTCCTCGTAGGGCTTGCGGGTCACCTTGCCGTAGGTTTGCAACATGGCGTACACCCTGTCCGCAACTTCGGCCATACCTTGCGTGGCGCTGTATTTCAGCGTCCGCACCTGCATTCGGAGCGCCGTCAGCGCCCGGTCCATCCGCCTGTCGGCTTCCTGAATCTGTTTGGTCAGAACGGTTTGTTTCACCCATTCCATCCACTTCTTTTCCTCGGCCACGGCTGCGCCAAACAGCGCAATCAACGTCCCCAACGCCGCTACGAGGGCCTGGGATGCGCCGGACAATGCATTGTTTACCATCCGGCAATAATAATAATGTGCCGCATTGGGCAACCTGCTAAAATGGAGTTTCCTGAACTTTACCATAATATCATAGTTTTAGTTTATAAATAATAAAAGTATATCGTATATATTGCTCCCGAAGATTCCGGGAATAAAAAAGCGTGCGGTATGACGGTTTCCCCGACGGGAAAATAAAAAAAGCGTACGGGATAGAACTCTCCACTTCGTGGAAATAAAAAAAGCGTACGGGATAGAACTCTCCACTTCGTGGAAATGAAAAAAGCGTACGGGAT
>JAISOP010000069.1 GCA_031275525.1 Tannerella sp. | reverse complement strand
GTTTACGAAAAGGTGAAAGGCATCATCGAAAATGATATTCCGTTTGAAACCTTTCTCTTTTATTTCAAGAAAGACGAAAAGGAACTGCGCCGCTTTATCCGTGAAAATTTCATTGCAGGAAAAACCGAAACCGCCCGAATAAAAATCGACAAGAACAATTTCATTATTATATACAACAAATGGCTCGAAACGGTGAAGCCGACCATTCAGGTGGATAGCTGGGATATTGCAAAGAAAAACGGAATCGTTGACGCCGATTTTTATCTTGCCGACTTGCTTTCGTCCGAGAATAAAACGCTTGAAGAAAAACTGTTTGTGCTGTTAAAGTCAGACCACTACGAATTAGACAGGAAAATAGACGAATCGGGATTTAAGAATTTCAAAACCACTTCTTTTTCCGACAATCAAAAGGCGCACACAACATTTTGGAACAAATATGAACGCCCACCCCAAGAAGAATATTGGGACTATATTACTAACCGGTGGGATTTGCTGGTACCTCAAGACGTCCGGGAACGTAAAGGCAGTTATTTCACGCCGCAAATCTGGGTCGAGCTTTCGCAACGCTACCTTGCCGACGTATTGGGCGACGACTGGCAGGACGAATATTACGTATGGGATTGCGCGGCGGGCACGGGCAACCTGCTCGCCGGACTGACCAATAAATACCATATCTGGGCTTCGACGCTCGACCGGCAGGATGTGGACGTCATGCACGACCGTATCAAAAACGGCGCCAACCTGCTGGAAAGCCACGTTTTCCGGTTCGATTTCCTCAACGACGACTTCAGTAAACTCCCGCAAGGTTTGCAGGGCATTATCAACGACGGGGAAAAACGAAAAAAACTGCTGATTTATATCAATCCGCCGTATGCGGAGGCCGATAATAGAAAGGGAGAAGGTCGAATCAATGTGGCTGTTTCAAAGATTCATGAAAGATATGCTACCATGATGGGATATACGAAACGGGAGATTTACATTCAGTTTTTAATAAGAATTTATTGCGAAATCCACGGTTGTATGCTTGCAAATTTTTCAACTCTGAAAAACTTGCAGGCGCCGCGCTTCTTGGATTTTCGGAAACAGTTTCAAGCAAAACTTGAAAAAGTCTTTTTAGTTCCGGCAAATACGTTCGATAATGTAAGCGGACAATTCCCGATAGGATTCTTTATTTGGAATACCCAAATAACAGAAAAATTCACCCATCTATCAGCAGATGTTTTTGATGAAAACAGAACCTTGATAAAGGAAAAGAATATTTGGTCTTATGACGATGTAAAGCTTATTAACGACTGGGTTAAAACCTTTCGATATTCAAAATCCGAATCCATTGCAACCCTCATTGGCGTTGGCAGTGACTTTCAAAATCAAAGGTTAGTCAGGTTTGGCGAACCCTACATGAAAGTGCCGGCCGATAATCATAATTGGCAAATTACCATAGACAATCTGATCGAATCCTGCATCTATTTCGCCGTCCGCAAAATCATTCCCGCCGACTGGCTCAACGACCGCGACCAGTTTCTTTATCCCAACGACGGCTGGAAAAATGACGATGAATTTCAAAACGATTGCCTCGCCTATACCTTGTTCAACAATAATATCCAATCGAAATACGGCGCCAATCACTGGATTCCGTTTACGGAATATCAGGTTGGCGCTCAGGATAAATTCGACTCCAATTTCATGACTGACTTTATTGCCGGAAAAGAAAAATTCAGCGGCGTATCCGAACCGGATTTATTCTATTATGCTGCCGGCGGTTCGGGCGGCGGTGGCGGCGGATACAGGCAGTCGGGATACGTGCCGAAGGAAAGGAAATTTTCACCTTCCGCCGAAGCCGTATTCGTTGCCGGACAAAAACTGTGGAAATACTATCATTCGCAGGAAAATGCCCCTGTAAACGCCTCGCTCTACGATATACGGGAATACTTTCAGGGACGTAACGACAAGGGTAAAATGAACAACCGTTCGGATGACGAAAAGTACAATGAACTTATGGGCGGCCTGCGCGAAACCTTGCAGATGCCGGCAAAGAAAATCGAACCGAAAGTGTACGAGTACGGATTTTTAAAAAGATAGCTTTTATCCCTCCTTTATCCCTCCTCCGTCGGCTAAAGCAGGAGGAGAACGGGCGGCAGCAGCCGTTTTTTTTAGTGGTTAGTGGTTAGTGGTTAGTGGTTAGTGAAAACGCCCACTTATCACTAACCACTAACCGCTAACCACTATTTCGCCTTCCCGAGCGTCGCTTAACGTGCGAAGCGCACGAAGCCTTGATTTTTGGTTCTTTTTATCAAGAAAAAGAACAAACTACTTTACACAACAATGGGTATCAAACAAACGACTCCTCCCGTGTATTACAGTAGAAGGAATAGAAGCGTAGGATGATTTTGTTACACAGGAGTGGTTAGTGAGGAATTGAGAATTGAGAATGAAAACCTCGCCTTTATTTCGTACGCTACTCCATGGTAAGTATTTTAAATTTGAAATACACCCTTTGGGGGTTCATTCTTTTTGCCTCTCGTTTGAAGGCATTCCGCGAAAAACCACTACTTTTATCGCTTGTTGTAAATAAGGGTTATATATGAAATCAATGCAATTGACGGGTTTGCGGCGGATGGAACTGTTCGACGTGCCCCAACCGGATGTCCGGGAAGATACGGATGTCTTGATCCGGATGCAGGCAGTAGGAGTCTGCGGTTCGGATGTACATTATTACGCGACGGGTAAAATCGGTTCGCAGGTAGTTCAATATCCGTTTCCGGTCGGTCACGAGGGGGCCGGATATGTGGAGAAAGTCGGCGCCGGCGTTCATTCGCTGCGGGTCGGCGAGCGTGTCGCCATTGAGCCGGCGATGCCCTGCGGCGCGTGTGACCAGTGTCTGGCCGGTCGGTCGCATACCTGCCGCAAACTCCGTTTCCTCGGCTGTCCCGGGCAAGCGGACGGCTGTTTGTCGGAATACATTGTGATGCCGGAGAGCAGTTGTATCCCCATCCCCAGCGCCATGCGTTTTGAACAGGCCGCTATTTCCGAACCGCTGGCCGTCGGGCTTTACGCGGCGCGGTTGGCCGGTGTGATACGGGACAAACGCGTTGCTATCCTGGGTTCCGGCCCCATCGGGTTAAGCGTGCTGGCAGCCGCCCGGCTGGCCGGTGCAGCGACCGTTCACGTGACCGACCTGATCGACGAACGCTTAGCCATCGCCCGTCAAAGTGGAGCAACAGCTGTGTATAATGTCACACGCGAAGATGCCGTAGCCGGAATCGCTGCTGCGGAACCGCTGCTGCTCGACCTGGTGTTCGAATGCTGCGGCCGGCAGGAGGCGATCGACCAGGCCATCCGGCTGCTTAAACCCGGAGGAACGCTCCTGATTGTCGGGATTCCGGAGTTTTCACGGTTTTCGTTTCCTGTGGACGACCTGCGCCGGAAAGAACTTAGTATCCGGAACGTCCGCCGACAAAACGGTTGCGACCGGGAAGCCGTCCGGATGATTGCCGACGGCGCCGTCGCGGTTGACCACTGGATTACCCACCGTTTCAGCCTGCCGGACACGCAAAAGGCTTTCAACCTGGTGGCCGGCTACCGAGACGGCGTGATGAAGGCGATGATTGATTTTGAAACGGTGTGAAACGGTGATATTGCCTCCGGCGTAGATTGGCGGATAAACAACAGCCCCGTACCTTGTATCCTGTACCCCTTCTACCTTGCGGTCAGGTGGTAACTGAGACCCAGCGTTCCGTAGATGTGGTACATCTTGAACGGAATGCCCGTAAAGTCCGACGGAAAGACCGGGTTCAATCCCCAGGCGATCTGCCCTCTTACGGCAAATCGCCGGCTGAATCCCCATTCCCCGGCCACCAGCAGGCCGTAGTCGAATGGACGTTGCTTGTCCGAAAAGTCAAACGAAGCGTAGTCAACCATTGTCTTCTCGCCCACCGGACTGCCCTGGCGGATGTATCCGTCGGAGGCAGAACCCTTGAAATTGGCGCTGTAGAGATAGGCCGCGTACATCCCGGCCTGCACTTCCCAGCGCTCGCTCATCCGGTAAGTGGCCATAACCGGCAGCGTGAAGTAGGAATTGTGTATCCGCGTTGTATTTTTCCCCGTGAAATTCCCGGTGTACATCTCATTGTCCATTTCGATTTCCGTATACAGGTTCTTGACTTGGTCTTCTACCTCGAACCCCTTGTAATCAAGCGCGAGTTGTGCGGAGACGCCCCACCGGTCATTCAACCGGCGAATGGCTTCCAGCGCCACATGCGGGGAGAGCGCGGGCGGTGAAAAGGAAATCTTCCGTATTTCCGCCGGCAAAGGCAGGGGCGACGTCCCGCCGATATTGAAACCGCCGTTGATCCGGAAGTCCCATCCGGGCAGTTTCCCTTGCGCCTGAAAGCAGCACAGGGGAAAACACAGCAATGCCATGACCACCCATATTCCGTATTTCGTTTTTCTTTTCATTTCAATGATCCGATAGTTCATATAGTTCATAATACAAACTCAGGTCGTCCACAATCAGCGTGTTTCCCGGACGGCCTTCATAAAACTGCCCCCTGCTGCTGGAGGCGCACACAATGGTCAGCTTGTAGCGCTGATTCTTCAATTCTTCCCATGAAAAGGGCGTCGGGCCGGTATAGTGAAAGGGCAACTCAAAGAAAACCGGCTGGCCGGCCACGATGTCTTCTTCCCGGATTTGTGCCCGCGCAATGATTTGAGGCGAATCACCGATATTGTCGCCATACAGGAATTGTTCCTGCCCTTCGCCGGCCTTGAACAGGATGGCGTAAATATCGCACCGGTCGTGTTTCGTCCCATCGCGGCTCCCGTCCGGCAGGATATAGTTCTCCGTACCTTCCTTGAAGAGGTAATGTCCGGTGAGCAGGGCCGGCTTTCCGCCGTCGAAGGGGACGCCAAAGAAGGTGGACCGCAGGGGATTCGTCAGTCCCGTCAGCGCGTTGAAACCGCCTAAGTAAGCGGAACCGGCCATACAGGGAATGAAAACAAGTCCTCCGGCAATATTTCCCGGCCCAATCATCGTCCTGAGTTCCATGGCGGCGCTCCCGTTGAACCTCGTCTTCCGGACAGGATATTCCTCGGCCGGCTTTCCCGGACTGCTCCAGGCAATCGCCGCGCCGTTGTTGCTCGAATACCATTGCAGGGGGCCTTCCTTCGGATTTTCGTACAGGAAATGGGTGGCAGGCCGGACCCAGGTCTCGAAACCGAACGTTTCCGGAAAGCCCTCTACCTGTGTGACGGCATATCGTTTGGCGTATTGCCGGCTCTCGGAAGTCACTTCGATGTAAAACAGTGTATCGTTGGTCTGTGGGTTGGGAATCCGTTCCCACGTTGCACCCGGCGACACGTCCAGCCGTACAATGGCCGAATCCCTCAGATTGACCTCCGTCCCCGGATAGGTCACCACATAGTCATTGTATATTTCCACCCCGCCTGTGCGCAAACTGTTTTCCGGGAAGATAAGCGAAAGAATATCCGCCTCCGGATTCGGCGCTTCTTCCCGGATGCAGGAGGCCAGAAGCGCCACCGCAGCCATCATACACCACTTTTTCGGACGATTCATTATTTCTGTCCTTCGAAAGTGACCAATATGCGCCCCATAAGCGGAACGTCGTTTACTTCTATCAATATGGATGTTTTCCCGCTCTTGTCAACCGTGCCGTTTACAGCCACCGGCAGGTCTACCGTTCCCATGTTGAAGGTAGTGTTTCCCGCCACCCGGTACAGGTTCCCTGAATACGTAACCTCCGTCCTGCACTCTATCTTTACGGCTATTCCCTCAATGCTTTCGTCCATCTTCAGGGTCGCATGTTGGTCGTCAACGCGCGTAATTACGATCTGCGCATTACCGCCGTCACTGTCGTTAATCAACAATTTTCCGTTGTAGGTACCGGCAATCGCCTGCGCGAAATTGTTGTTCTCCGTCTCCTTTTTATCGCAGGCCGTAAATCCCATACACAACGCCGACAGCCATACAATCACACCTAATAGTCTATACTTTATCATATTCTTTATTATTTATTCGTTGGCAAAGGTACATCATTCCACATAAAAAGCCTAAAAAAGCTCCCCTTGTTTCATCCGCGGTACCGCAAAGAAAAGTAAAAACCCGTGAAATGAATCACTCAGATAGTGACTATCTGTTATACTTTGCGCGGCGTGGTTTTGTGCATTCAGGGAATGGAGCGGGACGCCGATGAAGCGAGCGGATGAAGAGGGCGTCCCCTTTCTCAAACCGCTCTGTATCAGACCGCCATTATCTACGCCGGCGTAGATGCATTATCTACGTCGGCGTAGATGCACTATATACGTCAACGTAGATGCACTATATACGTCGGCGTACATGCATAAGGTTCTTGGTGGTTCCGGTGTGAACAGGCATTCG